>CASBQB010000024.1 GCA_949127655.1 Chroococcales cyanobacterium PMM_0086
ACCATCAAGAGGAAATAAACAGCAGTCAGACCACTACCTATTAAACAGAGAAGTGTCTGAATAGGAAAGATGGGGAAACTTGCTCTAAACACCAGAAATTCAGCAACAAAACCCGCCATTCCTGGAATACCCGCACTGGCCATCACACCTAAAATCATCAAACTTCCTGTAATTGGTAGTCCTTTTTGTGGGTTCAAAAGACCACTTAAATAGTCTACATTCCGACTGCCTGTTTTTTTATAGACGATGCCCACTAGGAAGAATAACATAGCTGAAATCAGACCATGTGTAACCATTTGAACAATTGCTGCCACAATGCTTAAACGTGTACTTGCTGCTGCTGCTAGGAGAACATAAGCCATGTGTGCAATAGAAGAGTAAGCTACCACCTTTTTCATGTCTTTTTGAGCAATCGCACAAGATGCACCATATAAGGCACTGATCGCCGCAATGGTCGCTAAATAAGGAGACAAGACTACCCAAGCATCTAAAAAGAGTCCAACTCCAAACCTTAGTAGTCCGTAAGTACCTAATTTTAATAAGACTCCTGCTAATAAGATTGAGACAGGGGTAGATGCTTCTACGTGGGCATCAGGTAGCCAAGTATGAAAGGGAAAAATAGGAATCTTAATCCCTAAACCAATCAGGAGGGGAATCAGCAGGACAATTTGAGTAGCTACTGGGAGAGTATTAGAACGCAGAGGTTCATAAGCAAAACTAGGTGCTCCACTTAACCAAACTAGACCCAAGAAAGAAACTAGAACAAAAATCGCTGATACCGCAGTATAAAGAAGAAACTTCATCGCTGCATAAGCGCGTCTTTCCCCCCCCCAAATAGCAATTAAGAAATAGAGAGGGATAATCTCTACCTCATAGAAAAGAAAAAAGAGCAGTAGATCCTGAGCGAGAAAAGCCCCTGCCACCCCTGCATTGAGCAGTAAGATCAGGGCATAATAAAAGCGAGGACGTTCTAATTGAGGACTTGTACTATAAACAGCAACTACAGTGAGCAGACTACTGACAAAGAGCAAGGAAAAAGAAAGGCCATCTAGTCCTAATTGATAATTTAAACCTAAATACTCAAGCCAGGGTAAATCTTCGGTAAATTGCATCTCCACTAATTGCGGATTGAACTCAAAGCCCAGAAAAACAGTCCAAACCAGTATAATACTAGCTATAACTAGAGTAATATTACGGCAGCTTTTACTCTCTATTTTTGGGGAACAGAGACTTAAGGCGATTGCCCCTAAAAGGGGAAGCCAAACCAAGACACTAAGCATATAATACTCCTAGAACTAAAATAGAGAAGACAAATAGTTAGTCATCACTGACCATTGACCATTCGAGATAGACCAAATTAAGAGACCCACACCAATCACAATGGTCAGGATATAAGCTTGAGCCTGTCCTGAAACATTATATTTTAGGGTATTGCCACTCAAAATGGTAACCAGACTGACTAGATTAACTGCACCATCCACTACATAGCGATCTAACCAGGAAGTGAGGCGAGAGATCCCAGCAACTAAAGCTACTATAGTCTTAGCATAGATAAGCTCCATGTAGAAGTCATAAGCAAAGAGATCCTGAAAGAAGCGTAAGTAAATTTGAGTCGGTCTAGACCAAGATTTGCGTAAAGTTAGGGTTGTACCGAGCAGCATTCCTAATCCACCAGAAAGGACTATTAAGGGGAATCCCCACTCTAGTAAAAATTGATTATTCTCTTGCAAAGGACTGACCTGACTTAGCCATAATGACCATTTAATAGGTATTATTGGTATAAGCATAGTAAGTACAGTCAGAGAGACCATCGGCACTGCCATTTGCCAAGCTACTTCTGGCGCTCTTCTAGTCTTACTCTGGGCCTCCCCTAAAAAGACTAAACGATAGACACGGGTTAAGTTTAGAACAGATAGAGTATTAAAGACCGATAACAGAAGAAGTAAACTAAAAGAGACTTGCCAATCACCATTAAACCAGCGCTGCAGAGTCCAAAAGATACCTCCTGGTGCTAGTCCAACTAGTCCAGCCGACCCGACAATAAAAGCTATACTAGTAGCGGGCATCCTTGACCAGAGTCCACCTAGTTCGGTGATATTTTGATTACTCGTAGTTGTAATGATTGAACCTGCACTCATAAAGAGGAGCGCTTTAGCAAAAGCATGACTAAACAGCAGAAGGAAGGCAATATCAACATCACCTAGTCCTACTGCTATAAAAACTAGACCTAAATAGGCGCTTGTAGAGTGAGATAAGGTGCGTTTAATATCAATTTGTGCTAGGGCCATTAAGGAACTCCCAATGGCGGTAATGCTGCCTATAACTATTAAAACAGTTGAAGATACAGGCGATAGAGTAAAGACTGGCTGTAGTTTTATAAGCACATAAGCACCAGCAGAAACAACGACCGAATTTCGCATGATCCCCGCAGGGTTGGGGCCTTCCATTGCTTCATCTAACCATAGATTAAGGGGAAACTGAGCACATTTACCAGTTGGTCCAGCAATTAAGGAGAGTCCTAGTAAGGCTGCAGCTAAAGGCGGTAGCGGTGAACTAGCGGCCCAGGTTTCTAGTTGTGAAAAGGTCAGTCCTTGTCCATAGGAAGAGAGTGCTACTAGACCCATTAAAAGTACAATATCCCCTACACGCTTAGTTAAAAAGGCATCCCTAGCGGCTGTCACTACTAAAGGTTGTGCATACCAAAACCCCACTAGTAGATATGTAGAGAGAGTGAGCATCTCTAGTAAAGCATAACTCAGGAAAAGAGAGTCACTTAGTGCCAATGCGCCTAAAGCTCCCTCAAAAAAGCCCAATAGCCCGAAAAACCTCCCTAGAGACCAGTCTTTTTCCATATAGCCTAGGGCGAATATTTCGGCTAATAAACTGATCACCGAGATCACTTCCAGTGCGGATAAACTAACTGGTGATAGTTCCATCGAAAGTGATAAGTCTAGATCGGCAACTGTTAACCAGTGAAAGACTAACTGTTCTGCAGGTCTTTGCCAACTCATATTCAGAACAAGAGTTCCATGTATTAAGGCAATAACAGTCATTAAAAGATTAATATAGGCGGCTGGACGTGGACCGGTTTTATTAACTAACCCTATTGACCAGGGTAGAGTTAGTAACGAGCCAAGTAAACCATAAAATGGGATCAGCCATACCGTCTCAAACAGGAACTCTAGCATTTAGCATTGCCTCTGGCTCAGGAGATGTGATTTTTTTATTAAATTTGTCTTTTTTAATGTTTGATTGACATTCTGCTATATTTTACCTGAATCTCGGTCTATATCGTAGAGAGAAGGTGATTAACAAATAACTAGTATTTTTTTAGAGTGTGAGGAGACTATGAAAAAGATAAACGCATCATTTGAGCCGTCCCACTTTAGACTTTAACCGAACTGTATTGAATTGTGATCAATCTTTAGATTAACCTGGGCTAAATTATCTTACTTCTTTAGAAAGATGAGGTTAAGCTAGAGCAAGTGAGAAGATAACAAAAGAATAGCCACAAAGCGAGCCTTAAAAAAGGAGCTAAAAATGTCTTACGAAACCAAAGACTTTCTAGTCGACGATCAAGAAACAGGGAAAATACCTACCGCCAAAGGGAAGGAAAGCAAAACACAGCCAACTTTTAGCACTGACATCATTCGCTCCTATCTGCGGGAAATAGGACGCGTTCCCTTACTGAGCTTTGAGCAAGA
This sequence comes from Chroococcales cyanobacterium PMM_0086, assembly GCA_949127655.1. Classification (GTDB taxonomy): domain Bacteria; phylum Cyanobacteriota; class Cyanobacteriia; order Cyanobacteriales; family Microcystaceae; genus CAISPN01. Next base: position 3,705 of record CASBQB010000024.1, read on the forward strand.
AATTATCTATGGCAAGCAAATACAAAAGATGATGAGCTTGTTACAGGCAAAAGAAGAAATAGTTGAAAAGATGGGATATGAGCCAAGTTTAGCAGAATGGGCTGACTCTTTGTATATAACTGAAAAAGAAATTCAGCAAATACTGCAACAAGGAGAAAAAGCAAAAAGACGGATGATAGAAGCTAACCTGCGCTTAGTAGTTTCTATCGCCAAAAAGTATCAAAAACGGAATATGGAATTCCTGGACTTAATCCAAGAAGGAACTTTAGGACTAGAAAGAGGAGTAGAGAAGTTTGATCCTACCAAAGGTTACAAATTTTCAACCTATGCTTATTGGTGGGTACGTCAAGCAATCACCCGGTCCATAGCCCAACAAGGCAGAACAGTAAGATTACCTATTCATATCACCGAAATTCTCAATAAGATTAAAAAAACCCAAAGAGAGCTTTCAATAGACTTAGGACGCAGTGCAACCCCCTTAGAAGTAGCAAAAGCATTAGACTTAGAGCCTGCCCAAATTAGGGAATTTTTGAGTCTATCACGTCAGCCAATATCACTAGATATCAGAGTAGGAGACAATCAGGATACAGAACTATCTGAACTCTTAGAAGATAAAAATATCTCTCCTGATGATCACATTACCTCAGAACTACTACGTCAAGATCTGCAAAATCTCTTAGCAGAATTAACCCCACAACAAAGGGAAGTAATCTCTTTACGGTACGGACTAGAAGAGGGAAAAGAGCTATCTTTAGCCAAAATTGGTCAAAGACTGCATATCTCCAGAGAAAGAGTACGGCAGTTAGAAAATCAGGCCTTAGGTCATTTACGTAGGAGAAAGTCTGAGGTTAGGGACTACTTAGCAAGTTAGTCCATCAAAGCAAAAGACGATAAACTGTCGCTAAAGACTGTGCATCACCAACGTTACCAGGGAAAAGCACAACAGGTAAATTAGGGAAAAGAGGATGATCGTTTTCTGTACGGACTAAAGAACAACCAGGTAAAATTTGACCCAACAAACGCACGGTCTGTAAATTTAACCCAACACTGAGAACATCATTAGAGGTAATTCCCCCTTTACTGATCAAAAAGCTGATCTGGTGGGGTAGTCCTTGGACAAGATCCATTAAAAAGCTAGAGACAGTTACTCCAAAAGCTAAACGCGTCTCTATATCTTTAAAAGTTAATTCACTCCGACTGGTGTAGATAACAGGTGTCAGTCCTTGACTATGAACTTTCTGCACCTGTTTAAGAGTACTTTCTAACAGAGTATCTCTGCCATTAGGATTATCTCTTAAAAGATTGACCTCAATTTCAAGAGGGGCAATATCGGGTTCTTTGAGTAATTCTTGTAACTGTTGAGTAGTTTTTTGCACATGAGATCCCACTAAAACCACTCCAGGTTGAGATGTTCTTTTATATTGAGACATATCCTCTGCTGCTGTGGGTTGCAGTCCTAATTTAGCCAGAGAAGTTAAAATGCTAGCTGCACTACGCAATAAAAAGCGCTTTCCTAAACTAGCAGCTTTTAATAAATCTTCCGCAAAGAGATCAAAATCTGTTTGTCTTTCTCCATCTACTACCACACAGGTGTTATTAGAAAGCTGCATCAATCTCTCAAAACTCCCTTTTCTCAGGTCATCTAAGAGAAACTGCTCTACTTGATTAGCCTTAATCTTCCCTTTGGTCTTTTCTTGCACATAGTCTGGCAGATAACTATGACTATAGGCAAAAACAGAATCTTTAGCAAATTCTGTTTGCTCAACTGGTGTAGGAACTCCTTCAATGATTAAATAATGAATAGAATCACGGGTAATGCGTCCTCCTTCAAAGAAGGCCGGGATTAAAAAGTGAGCATCAAAACCGCCTAGTTCTTCAGCAATGACATCAGTTTCAAGAGGATAATGCCCTCTCAAGGTAGAGTCTGAACGACTGACAATTAAAAAATCCTTGATCCCTTCTGCTGCTAAAGCTAGTTTAAGATTACGACAAACTTCAAGAACAACTTCCGAAGCTTCTTTAGGAGCTAGAGCACGAGTATTAGTTAAAATAAAGAAGATCCCAACCTGATCCCTAAGTCCAATGCGTAACGTCTCAACATCCCAACGCATCAACAAAAGACAAGAATGAACAGTCTGTGATCCCGTTGGATCATCATCTAAAATAATAATTTTCAATGTCTATAACCTTCTAGCTTTTTAGCCTCTTCTAGAAAATTATAAGTTATTTGCGTAACCCCAAAAATCTAGGAATGCTCTAAACTTGTAAACTAAACGCAAGTTTTTAGTAAAACTCAACACTTTTAAAAGGCAATATGGACAACTCACAACAGACCGCATCAAGACGTAATTTACTTAAAATAGGGGCATTAGGCGTAGCTGGAGTGGGATTACCTCTTATCTCCCAAAATATGGCTAGATCTGAAAAAGTACCTCAATCAGATATTAAAGTTCTTAATAGTGCTCTTTTCTATGAAAATCAAGCTATTTGGGCTTATGGTTTTGCGGCTGGGAAACTGACTCAATCTGATCTAGGTACACTTGTTCTAGCAATTGCTTTAGCTAACCAAGCTGACCATAAAACACATCGAGATCTACTTACTCAAGTAATTACTGACTTAGGTGGTACCCCAGTTAAAGCTGAAGCTGACTATTTAAAAACAGTCAAACCTTATCTAGAGAAAGGAGAGGGAAACATTGATTCAGATGTTAATATTGCTAAACTTGCTCTGGCTTTAGAAGTAGATGCAGCCATTGCTTATGGAGTTGAGTCTGCTAAATTCAAGACTCCTGCCTTAATTATGGCTGGTTCAAGTATTGGTTCAACTGAAGCCTCTCACGCGACACTCATTCGCGCAGCTTTCAAAGCACTAGGCGTTGACCTCAGAGTAATTCCCGCTTCTTTTGTCAATGCAGACACTCGCAGTGAGTGGATTTTAAAGGTATTGTAAATAATCACTCAAAATATAGACCTATCTAGTCAAATATCGTAAAAAAGACTAGTTTTAGGATACGATAACAAGCGAGAGGTCACTGATTTCAAACCTAACTCAATAAAAAAATTAAGAAAAGATCTTAATTTTAACCAAAAGTAGTCTTTAACTGCTTTAACCCCTCTTCGGGTTAATCCTAG
>CASBQB010000025.1 GCA_949127655.1 Chroococcales cyanobacterium PMM_0086
ACTAGCAATGAGCAATGATATTCTAAAAGGTGGTTAGTTAGTTCCGCCATTAGAGGTAACGAGTCAATGCAAGTTAACAATCTAGGGTTTATTGCCAGTATTCTATTCGTTTTAGTCCCCACCGTTTTTCTGTTGATACTTTATATCCAAACCGGAAAGGAAGAAAGAAACAGATAATCACTTTTAGATCTCTTTTTAAAGCCTTGGGTTAGCGTAACTGTTAACTCAAGGCTTTGTCTCTAAAGCAGTGGTAATAACAAGGTTACGAAATAATAGACTAGGGGTGCAGTAAAAACATAACTGTCTGCTCGATCTAATATACCACCATGTCCAGGAATGATCTGTCCTGAATCCTTGAAACCGGCATCTCGTTTCATCATTGATTCTGTAAGATCGCCTAACATACTAACAACGCTAATTAAAAGCCCTAAAACTAGACCTGTTAATTGCCAATATGGCCATTCTAAAGAATAAGCACCCCATAGAGCGACCAAAATACTGCCCAAAACACCAAAGACAAAACCTTCAACAGTTTTTTTCGGGCTGATTTCTGAGAGACGTGTTTTGCCTAACCATTTCCCCATCACATAAGCTCCTATGTCCGCCGCCCAAATACAACCAAAAGCCACAAAAGTCACAGTTAAAGCCAAAGGTAGAGAGCTAAAATCCTGCCAGGAGTCAGGCCAATAGCCTTGTAGTGGTAATCTTGAACCTAGTTGGGGTATATCTTCTAATGATAGTCCTACTCTTAATCTCACCCAATAACTAGGTAAGTATCCTCCATAAAAGAGACCTAATAGAGAAGTCGAGATATCTGCAATGGTCGCCAACTTACCTTGAAAAAGTAAATAGAAACAAATCAAGGTACCTGTTAAAGGAAAGACTGCATCCGTCAGGGAAGGAGAAATTGTTGCGCTAAGTAGTAGACAAATCGATAAGAAAATGGTTGTTTTTGTGGCTGGAGAAATACCCTTAGCACGAACCATGTTAAAGTACTCTAGTTCTCCAAAGAAAACAAGGGCTGCTAGTCCTAGGGTAAAGTACCACCCTCCGAGAACAATCATTACAAAAGCAATTGCGATCGCCACAACAGTACTAACAATACGAGTCCAAGGCATAGGCGAGATAGTCAAACTATTTTTAACGATTACTTTATCTAGTATGATAAATTGTGAAGAACATTGCCAGAAATAGAGAGATTGTCTTTCTCTATCATATACTTTCAAAAAAGCTCAGAGCTTTTCCCCAGAGACGATAAAGACTGGATCAACTGCAGTTAAAACTTGGTTGATTCCTCGTAGCTCTAAACGGTTAACAGAAGCCTGTACAACTTCAATATGACGGGCACAGACTTCACTGAGTCCTTCAGAAATCTGATACAAAGTCTCTAGGTTATTGGATGTAATTACTACACGCCCTTGAGACTTTAAGGTTGGCCAGACTGTTTTAAGGATTTCTTTGATTGGTCTTCCCCCTTCAATGCAGATACGATCTGCTAAAGGTCGCAACTTTTCCAAGCATTCAGGTGCATTGCCTTCTAATACTGTTACATTTTTGACCTCAAAGCGGGCACAATTGCGGCGAATTAAGTTGGCAACTTCATCGTCTCTTTCAATAGCAATGATTTTTCCCTCTGGGCATAATAACCCACATTCAACGGGAATTGTTCCGGTTCCCGCTCCAATATCCCAGAGCACCGAATTGATTTCTAAGCGTAAGGCTGAGATAATCAACAGGCGAATATCTCTTTGTGTTAAGTGAATACCAGGTAATTCTTCAAATAGATCATCGGGAATACCAGGGGTAATATATGGCCAAAGCATGATTAATTAATAACCTTAAATGTGTTCAGAGTAGGATCGCTACAGCCAGTAATTGTCCCCTGTTGCTCCAAAACAGCTTTAAGATATTTTAGGTGTGAGGGGGTGATTTTCTCGCCTGGCATGATTAGAGGTACACCTGGGGGATAGGGACAGATTAGTTCAGCACTAATTCGCCCTAAACAACAGTCTATTGTGACAGTTTCTGTGGGACTAAAAAAGGCTTCTCTGGGTGAAATAACACTTGAATTAGCCTCAAAAAGAGGCAGAGAAGGCGATTTTTTTACAGGTAATTTGTTCCCGCCACGTTCACTAACTAACCTTCTGAAGGCTTGGGTGAGTTTTTGAATGTCTTCTAGGGTGTTCCCTATAGTCATCATAAAGGTCAAATGTCGTAAATTGGGTAATTCGGCTGTGAGTTGAGCCTCTTCTCGCAGCCATCGGTCAACCTCAAACCCCGTTAAACCAATATCGGTCACTTTAACGGTTAAACGAGTTATATCTAAGTCCACAAAACCTTCTCTATCTGTTTGTTTCTCTAGAATAGATATTCCTGTAATTTCTTTTAGACTAGTTCTGGCCATCTGAGCTAGATTTAAGGTTCTAGAGAGCAGTGTTTTTCCTTCTTCTGCCATTTGCGCTCTAGCTGCATCTAAAGAAGCTAACAGAAGATAGCTTGGGCTGGTTGACTGAATTAATTGTAAAGCGCGGCTGACTTTTTGAGGAGCAACTCTTTCTCCTCGAAGATGTAGCATCGAAGATTGAGTTAGAGAACTAAGGACTTTATGAATAGACTGTACAACCAAGTCTGCTTCTAGTGATAACGCAGATGGAGGTAAGTCGGGATGAAACGTAAAATGTGAGCCATGTGCCTCATCGACTATTAAGGGTATTCCCTTATTATGAGTGATTTGCACAATCTCTTTTAAATGACCTGTAACCCCTTGATAAGTAGGATAAGTTATAAACACTGCTTGGGTGTCTGGATGTTCTTTTAAGGCTGATTTTAGGGCTGCTGGAGTAATAGAATAGGAGAGATCCCATTGGGTATCATAATCAGGATTGAGAAAAATTGGCATAGCGCCAGAAAGAATTAAGCCAGAGATTGCCGACTGATGGCTATTTCTGGGCAGAATTATTTTATTACCTGGACTACAGGTAGCTAAGATGGCAGCAATTACTCCACAAGTTGAACCATTAACTAAAAACCAAGTTTCCTGAGCACCAAAGGTTTTAGCTGCTAATTTTTGTGCTTCTTGAATAACTCCTATTGGGGCAAATAAATTATCAAGTTCTGGTAATTCTGGCAGGTCGGCTGTAAATACTTTAGTTCCTAATAATTCTCTTAAAGATGATGGTATACCCTGACCTCTTTTATGTCCAGGTGCATAAAAAGCTGTATCTTCTTTTTGACTTAATTTTTGCAGAATACTTATTAGGGGTTTTTCTACTTCCATTTAACTTATTACGAAAGACAAAACCCCCCGTATTGAACCTTAGAAGGGACAAAAGGGGGGTTTTGAAAGAATAATCCTGGCCTCGAACTATTTTCCCAGTCAGCTACCCGACTAGTATCTTCG
>CASBQB010000026.1 GCA_949127655.1 Chroococcales cyanobacterium PMM_0086
ACTCTTCCATCGGGTCGTTCATGGTGTTTAATGGCGTTGCTCAGTAAGTTAGCGAATACTTGGTATATTAGTATGCGTTTAGTCATAATTTTGGGCATATTTGGCTGCAGATGAATCGTCAAGTCAGAAGGAGGCGCTAAAGAATCAATGATTTCACTTAGAAGTTCTCCCACATCCACCATTTCTGCATCTTGAGAGGTACGGTCAGCACGGGAGTACTCTAACAATCCATGAATTAAGGCTTCCATGCGATAGACCCTTTGTCTGAGAAGCTCCATCAAGCGCTGGTTTTCTGGGTTTAGTTTTCCTGCTAGGTCGTCTTCTAGCCACTGAGAGAGGTTGGCAATCGCACGCAGGGGGGCTTTGAGGTCATGGGAGACAACATAGGCAAAGCTATCTAGTTCTTGATTGCGTTTCTTTAAGAGTTCTGTTGTTTGTCTAAGGGATTTATTGACCTGTCTTAGTTGTTTTTCCTGTGTGTAAAGCTCAAATTCAATCTCTTTGCGTTCACTAATATCCTCAATAACACTAATCAAATACTTGGGCTTTCCTAATTTATTAGAACAGGTGATGTCTGAATTATTGGGTTGTTCGCGCAGCAGAGAAACAGAGATATTGACCCAAACAGCAAAGCCGCCTTTACAAATGTAGCGTTTTTCTAGCGCATAATTGGAAATTTCACCGGACAATAGTTCCTCATTCAGACTCAGATTTTTCTTGAGGTCTTCTGGGTGGGTAATCTCCTGAAAGGTCATGCCCAATAACTCCTCTCTAGTGTATGCCAGAATATCACAGAGCTTTTGGTTAACCTGCAACCAGCGACCTTGAAGATCTGTATTAGCCACTCCAACAGCCGCTTTCTCGAAGGTAGTACGAAAGAGTTCTTCACTACTAGTCAGGGCTAGTTCAATTTCTTTGCGCTCGGTGATGTCCAGCGCTACACCCATCATGCGAATAGGTTGTTTAATTGAGTCGTCATAGATGCAGTTTCCTTTTGCTGCAATCCAGCGCACTGTGCCATCTGACCAAAGGGTGCGAAATTCAACATCATAGTCTATTCCCTGTTCTAGACAGTTAGTTACTGCTTGGTGAGTGCGCTGGCGATCTTCCCAGTGTACCCCATCTATGAAAATTTGATAGGACATTTCTGTCTCAGGTGGCAGTCCGAAGAGAGCTTTACACTGTTTTGTCCAAGTTAATGTGTTACTTTTAATTTCCCAATGCCACATCCCTAGTTTAGATGCCTCTAGAGCTATTCTCAGCCGTTCTTCGCTTTCGTAGAGTGCTTGTTTAGTCAGTTTATGCTCTGTAATATCTGTCGCTACGCCAATAATGCCGATGATGTTGCCCTTTTCATCTTTAAAGGGCGCTTTGGTGGCGAGAAAAGTGCGTTTTCCTTCAGGTAGAACAAGGGTTTCTTCTAAGATGAGCGCCTGTCCACTTTCTCTAACCCGGCGGTCGTTTTCCATAACTTTCTGGGCTTCATCTCGGTTGATGTAAAAGTCAACATCTGTTGCTCCGATGATCTCATCTTCGGTTTTACCTATGGCGCGTATGGTGCCGGAATTAGCCATGATCATGCGTCCTTGGCGATCCTTAATAAACAGTAAAGTAGGGGTGCTTTCGTTGATAGCATTGAGGATAGCTCTGCTTTTGTGTAATGCTTCTTCTACTTCTTTACGTTCTGTAATATCAATACAGGAGCCAATATAACCCAAAAATTCTCCATCTCTAGTGAAGCGAGGCACACCACGATCTAGAAGCCAGCGATATTGCCCGTCAGCGCGCTTAAGGCGGTAATCCATCTCGAAGACCTGGCGAGACTTAAAAGCGTTCAGGTAAGTATCTAGGCATCGCTGGAAGTCTTCAGGATGTAGACCTTCGGCCCAGCCGTTGCCTAGCTCTTGTTCTAGAGTTCGCCCAGTAAACTTCAACCAAGGCTGGTTAAAAAAATTACAAAGGCTATCTAGACCGGACATCCAAAGTAGTACTGGACTAGAATCAGCCATGAGGCGAAAGCGCTCCTGACTTTCCCTGATGACCAAGAGATCTCGTTTTTGCTCTACTATGTCGTGGTCAACCCATTCTGCTTCTAGGGAACGTATTTTCTGCTCGCTCTGTCGCATTCTTAGTAATGCTTTAACACTAGTAGTTAATTCTAGAGGGTTGATCGGGTGAACTAGATAACCATCTACTTGATGATCTAAACTTTCATTGGTAGTCGATTGACCTAGGTAGAGGATGGGAATTAAGCTGGTAGAGGGGGTTGCTTTGAGAGTTCTACAGATTTCCAACTCTTGCTTATTTGGGAGGTCGAGAATAATTAGATCAGCTTGCTCGACTGGTTGGTTTAGATTTAAGGTATTGATTGTGACTTCAGTAACGGTATAGTTAGCTTGACGCAAAAGGGTTGCTACAACTGAGGAACTCTTATTGTTGTCCTCATTGACTACTAAAATAAGGCTTTCCCGGCTGTTGGGTTTGGGGGGTTTATTGTCCATTTCTAACTTCAAAACAAGCCGCTTTCAATGAGTGCTTCTTTTAGTTTAGTGATTCTCTAACTTGTTGGCTCATTTGTCGGTAAAATAGTAAAAATTGTAATAAAGATTGAGCTTAAATAAAAATATTCACTACTTGGAATTACTCAATGAATAAGATCCGCGTTATCATCATTGAAGATCACAACCTGACACGTATAGGTCTAGTAAGTACTCTGCGCTCTCTAGATGACATTGAAATAGTGGGTGAAGCAGCCAATGGTCTACATGGACTGATGCTCTTAGAAACTGTTAAACCTGATGTTGCTATTGTTGATATTGGTCTGCCTGACATAGATGGAATAGAGGTAGTTTCACGCTTTAAAAAGTCTGGGCTAAAGGGTGAGATAAATGAGACAAAAATTCTGATGCTCACTATGTACAAAAGCCAGGAGTCAGTTTTAGCGGCTTTTGCAGCAGGTGCAGATTCTTATTGTATGAAAGATATTAGTGTTGAGAGGCTGACAGAAGCAGTGCGCTCAACTTATGAGGGAAATCCCTGGATTGATCCAGCTATTGCTAATATTATTTTATTACAGGTAAGGGAGACTTTACCAAATGTCCAAGCACAAACAACAGCTAAAGAATCAGCCCCACCAACAGTTACCATACAGGCCAGCGAACCAGAGTATCAGCAAATTCTGAAAAATAGTCCTTTAACTGAGCGAGAACTAGAAATCCTAGATTTAATTGTTGCCGGCTGTAGTAATGCCGATATTGCGGAGAAGCTTTATATTACAGTTGGAACGGTTAAAACCCACGTTCGCAATATTTTAAATAAGCTTTGCGTTGATGATCGCACTCAAGCTGCTGTCCGTGCCCTACGATCCGGTCTAGTAGGATGAATTGGGAACTTACTAACCTATCTCTTTAGTCAGATTTAAAATCAACTTGCTGTTCCCTAAAATACTGAAAATGTTCGGTTTTAGCTTTCTCTATTTCCTACCATGGCAGATGCAAACTTTCGATTTTACTGGTTAGTTGAGTCTTTAATTGACTTCATTCCCTACTTTATTGGTGGGTTGTTAGCTAGTTCTGCAGTATTAACGAGTAGTGTGTTTCTGGCTCGCCGCCTACTCTCGGAGTGGTTATTGCCAACTGAGAAAGCTATCTTACTCTGGATGAAAGAGCGCGCAAACCCTACTTTAGATTTTTGGGTAACAGCCATAACTTTTTTAGCACAGGGACAAGTAGCAATCCCCTTAGTGATTTTAAGCGGGAGTCTCCTGGCTGCGCACGGGAAGTACGAATTAGCCTTGATCTTGGCGATCAATTTGAGCGGTTCTTGGCTTCTCAATGGTATTTTTAAATCAGGTTTCCAACGTAAACGCCCTGATTTATGGGCTTCTCCTAATCGACCTATAGACTATAGCTATCCAAGCGGTCACTCTATGGGTGCAATTTCCTTTTATGGTCTACTAGCTGTCTATGTTAGTTATTTTTTGAATATCTCTATCTTTTTTACCGAAGCAATCGCTTTATTATTAGCTATTTTAGTTGGCTTGAGCCGTATTTATTTAGGAGTTCATTGGCCAACCGATGTCTTAAGCGGCTGGCTGGCTGGTACAATTTGGTTAATAGCCTGTGTCTATGGATTAGCTAATGTACTATAAAGATCTAAGGTGTTTTGAAATAGTTTAATAATGCGTTGTTGGGTGATGCTGCAATTTGACCATCAGCAAAAGGTGGAGTTTTACCAAGATTGACTAGACGACTTCTTTCTTGAGCGTGCCATCTTGCAGCTTCCTCGTTGTAGCTCAAAATAGGTATTGTAAATAATCACTCAAAATATAGACCTATCTAGTCAAATATCGTAAAAAAGACTAGTTTTAGGATACAATAACAAGCGAGAGGTCACTGATTTCAAACCTAACTCAATAAA
>CASBQB010000027.1 GCA_949127655.1 Chroococcales cyanobacterium PMM_0086
CATCTAAAATGACTGTTTTTTCAAAGTCTGCACCACTTATAAAAGGCGGTACAGGAGACTCAGAGACAACGGTTTTGACATCTAAAATCAGAGGTAAAGCTAAAGCCAACCAAGCAGGCATAACCCATGATTCTGTATCGGTTGCATCTTTTCCTGGTGGTAGTGCGATAAAGAAAAAGGTAATCGGTTGATCTGATGGATAGGATAATTTAAAGATCTTATCATCTTCACTATTAAGGTTTTCTTGAATAAGCAATGAGTCAATTTCTTGATAGTTCTTCATGCTAAAATTAGCGGTGTTATCTTTGATTAGGTGTTTACGGAGATCAGCATCAAATCGACTACGATAAATTCCTCCATAGGCTAGATGTAGATATTTATTAGTTTCTGGAGTAAAGAAATAAGCCGGATAAAGATAGAGATACCGATATTTACGACCCTCAAAATCACCTCCTGTTGCATTAGTATTGTTCATCAGAATTTGTCTCAACATGATTTCCATTGACCAAATTGAACAAATTTGACGTTTAGCTGCTTGGGCATTAAATAAAATCTGTCTATTGCTGTAAACTTGTGGTGCAAATAAAGTTGCTGACTCCATTTGTTCAGTTACAGTATAAGAAGAACTGGACATTGCACAAACATTTTCTCGTCCTCCTCTCCCTGTAATTTTTGCAGAATGATATCGTTTTAATTCTGTCAAAAAAGGATCGGTTTCTGGTGTAATTATAGCGCCTGTAGGTAAAGTTACAATGCGACTTATATACGTGCTTAAATCTTGCCAACCGTTATTATGTTCTGGACCTTCAATTAAAGGTTTAATTAGCGTAGCGGAATAACTAACTATTTCTGTCATTTTAGCTACTAATTGAGAATCATCTAAACCTTTATTTCTTTCTAGATACTTAGCTGCAATATAGTACCAATCTAAAGGGACTCCTCCCGTTTTTTTAAGTGATTGAATTGCTACAATATTAGATATTTCATCACTTAATCCTAAATATTCTGCGATCTTCTCAATTAAATCTAATTCAGGTGGTGTCTTTCTGTCTTTTTTAGGTAATTCTTTTTGAGATTGGGTGAACCTATCACACCATTCTCTCCAAATGCCTCGACAGAGAATATCCCCAAATTCAGCCAATCTATCGATACGATAATCTTCGAGAAAAATTAGAGAAAGATTTGCAGGTAAGTCGCCACTATTTTGAAAATTAACTAAACTCTCACTACGTTTTTTCGCTGATGATGCCTTGTTACTAGTAATAAGTTTGCAAGCGGCATTAACGCTGACTTCCATAAGTTCAATAAGCTCAAAAAATAGCCAGTAGTAGTCAGCAAATTTAAACCCTTTACCATCTCGACTAAATCCGATTGTTCTTTGTTTTAATGTATCACCACATAAATTCTTGATTGTTTGAATTACTTGTTCAGAAATTTCTTGAGCATTAATCTTAGGTGAATCTATTTTGGCTATGTAGACAACGCCATCAGGTAAATAGAGTAAGGGAGTATAATACTCTTTCGGATGAATTTCAATTAGGGCGTTATTAACAATATTTGTTAACGCACCTCGATTATCAGATAAAGAGTGGTAAGTAAATTTAAACTGATGATTGCTAATATTTCCTAGGAGATCGGGTAATCCACCATCTTCAATATCTCTAGGATGTTTAATAACAGAAGCAAAACGATCTGATAATTTTACTAGATTAGCAAGAATCACTCTAGTCTTACTATCAAGTTGATAGTCGGTTAATCCACGACTTTCTAATCCTAAATCACTATCTTGTCTATCTCCTGCATTATAACTAATCCAAATGACATCATTTAGATATTTCTCCCAATCATCACCTAAGAATTTATCTAAACCAAAGTCTTGTATTTTTTGAGATAGATATTCTTTGGCAAAATCAGGTGCATCAGATTTATCTGCCCATTTTTTACCTATATCTTCTAACTCTGGTTTAACTTTGAGAATCCACTGCAAATAATCAGGAAATTTTTCAAAATCATGCAATAGATAGCTAGTAATAAATAATAAAACTGCTATTTGATCGCAAAATCGTTTGACTTGGTTAGTAACAGATGCTTCCAGTAATATTTTGACTATCCGATAAGTAGGGAAGAATCCATTAAGAAGATGAGCTATATTAGATTGATCACCAGCATTATCTCTACGGACTGGTTTTCTTAGTCCTCTTTTTGCTTGTTCATCAAGAATTTCAAAAAAATTACCACCCTTAGCTGTTGTTCCTACTAGGTTTTGAATAAGCTTAGATAGAACATTTTCAGCAAAAGACTGAAGAATAGGATCATTTTCATTGCCTTTGGTTTGAAGAATGGCATCTTTGAAGAGTTTTATTGTAAGTAGCTGCTGTTTTACGGCTGTTTCATCATCTTGATCACTCTCCCAATCAAGATCAGGTAAGTCTTGAGGTAATTTATCATACTGGTCTTCTTGTGGGTCTAGTTGATTGTTGAATAAGGGGAGTTGTTGACTATTCATACATTGATCTCCATTGTTTTAACTCGAAGTTTTGATTTGCTAGGTGTCAACGCGGGACAGCTTAAATATCCATCTATATCTCCTTGACTTGCTTCCTATAATCTAGAATAACTTATATTTTAGATTATAGATAGTTACTTGAGCTTTATAAAGGTTTATTTTAGAGATAATAGATGCTCAAATCATAGCGTATGCTAGAAATATGGAGAAAGGAATAGAAATACATACTATTTGTATAATACCTCTGAGGGATTGAAATACTTGTGCTTTTTAAAGCGAGTAACCTTCCTCCTAAATCTTATTAACATATCCATACATCCCCCTCTTTTGGCTGCCAATGCCAGATTAATGTCTCTAATAATAAAGCGGACTTACCAAAAGCAATAGTATAGGGTGGTTTCTTATCCTGAAGACGATCACTTAATCCATAAGCCTGAAAATGAATTGGTAATCCCAACTTAGATCGTAAAGTAGAACGATCATAATCAGATATATAACAAACTAATCCGCGTCTCGATAAAGATTTACTAATGGCATCTATTCCTGCGTTGACCTCTAGACCCTTTAATACTTGCACTTTACTAGATCCAACAAGTGTACTTAAATCTTGTCCAGGATAATAAAAATGCCAGTTTTCTCTAATTTCTTGATAACCTGTTACTTTGAGATAGCATAAACATTCATCAAATCTCTTGATAGAAACTCCTGCTTTGTTTGCCTCTTTTATAAAGGTTTCTTTGTCCATCCATTCATAGATAAAGTTACTGATTAAACTGGGAAGATTGTAGGTCTTAAATCTTTCCTTTGCTGGTTCATCAGGATTAGTTAGATCATAAATACCACAGTTTAACTGGCTACTGCCTCTAAAACTTCTGGCTTCATCAACAACCTTTTGTTTACCTTGTTGTTTGCAATGATAAATCTGTCCTATTTTCTTCTCAACACTAATATTTAATGAGCGTTGAATGTCTCCTCCAAATCCATCAGCAGCAGCAGGATACTGAGAAGATAGATGCTTTTTTAATTCATAGTAAATCATTGCAGATTGAACACTTCCCCATCGCTGTGGATAACGCTCAAACTCATTTATATATCCATACTTACTGCGAATTACATCAGAAAAGTTGATTCGGTCATAAGTTGCATTATGTTCTAAAGGATGTTGTTCAACTTCAAATAATCGCTCAATAATAAAGTTAGGTAATAGTGCGTAAGCTTGATAAGTATCGAATCCTGAATGTCTTCCCAACCTGCCAAAACGCTGAATAAAGTTTCCTGCATCAGATGCTTCAAAAACTAGGAAGTTAATTTTAAAATCAACTCCTACATCAATTGTAGATGTGCCTAATAATAGATCAGCTTCTATGACTGATTTAGCTTTTTCTGTCTCTCCTGTTAATCCTGTATTTTCTCTAACTTTTAACCCTAATGGCTCAAAAAGCTCTTTAAACTTGGGCAATAATTTCTTAATTGAGGCAATGGAATTAAGGATAATTGCCCCTTTGCTGTTGGGATTATCTTGAAAGAATTTTAAAATCACACTTTCTGCATTTTCCTGAATCCAATCATAACTCGAACGCAAATTAGGTTCTAACTTAGTAGGAAACTTTAAAGTAATAGTGTTGTTTATTTTTCTCCATTTATTACCGTCATCTTCAAAAGAGTATTTATTCTCTTGAATTGGATCAATTATTTTATACCTTAGACCAGATTTTGATAAGAAGTCTTGTAACAAGTCGTTAGGAGTAGCTGAAAGAAACAAAAACTTTTTATTCGGGACAGTATGCTTCATTAAAAGCATAGCGTTTAAAATACTAGTAATCTGAGGAGAAGAGAAAATATGAAATTCATCAAAGAGAAATAGCTCATAGTTTCGGTCTATTTTAGCAAATAAACGATCTGGTTTATCCCCATATCCTTTTTTATTACGTCTAAGATAACGAAAGTCGTGAATATAATGAAATATATCAGGATTCGTTAGTAATATCTCTGAATTATCAGCGCGATCAATTAGGGCTAGTAATTTTGAAGATATATTATTAGTTGCAATAAAGTCCTCTAAAATTCCTGCATTTAAACGAAAAATTTGAGGATCATTTTGGGGTTTAAATATGTCCTTGTAGCCTTGTACCTGTTTTTCTTGATCTCTTGCAAGTTCATTCGTGGGATACATAGCTAAGGTAAATTTTTTACTTGTCATAACAGGTAAATAAGCGGCTAAACTTTTACCATCTCCCGTCATAGCAGTATTAAAAATAACGTCTATATTAGGATCACGAATTGCTTTGAGTGTTTCGACTTGATGCCATGAAAGTGTCCAATTTTCGGGTAAATTTACCCCTTCAGGTACTTCTGCTGCTGGACAGGAATAAACAGGTTTTAGCGTAATCGTGTATTCAGACATATTGACTCCCACTGATAAATTGATAATAACTCTCCAGATTCTAGAGCGCCTCTTCTATTTCCTAGACAAAGTGTCCGTAATCTCTTGAATAATCCTATTCTGCCATCGATAATAGAAGTAGTCAAGTAAATATCCGTATAAAGTGTCCGTATAATTATGACTCGTAAAGGTGACTCGATTACCCTCTCAATCTCAGAAAGAGATAAAAAAGCATTAGAAAGCCTAGCTGCTGAATTTGGCATGACTTGGGGAGATAAACCCAGTATATCTAAA
>CASBQB010000028.1 GCA_949127655.1 Chroococcales cyanobacterium PMM_0086
AAGAGCTCGTAGAGTGGGGAAATTATGTTCTAATAATCGTTGGGTAATTATGGCGAATTTTATTCCTTGGTCAGAATTTGAGGAGGACTATGCTCAAAAATTTTCCCAATTCATGGGGGGAGCGTAACAAAAAGGGTTCTATGAGGTAGCTACTCCCAAAGCTAACAGAACGTTTTCAAGCAGCTATGATTTTCCCATTCTTGGCTTACCATCAAGCGCCCTAATTTGTAATATTTGATGTGCTCCTTCACGAGTCCACTGCATTTTTCTATCTTTTTTGTGTCGTTGATTAATTAATGAATCAATATGAGATTCAGCTACTTGACTAGTATATGTCTGTTTTGTTTCTCTTTTGTGAGCATAATTGACTAAATAATCTTCATTTTCTTTGAGATAATCATAAAGTTTTTGGAGCGATGAGTAAACATTTTGCCCTGTCCAATTATCAAGTAGTAAATTTAGCTTATTAAGTGCTTTTTCTACATGACCATGCCAAACTTCCCATTTAATACTATCTAAAGACTTTTGGAAACTTTCTCCTAATTTTTCTTGAGTATTTTGAAATTTCTTAGCAATATGAAACCAGTCTAAAATACACTCTATACTTTGGCAATATGGTTGGAGTGCTAATAAAACTGACCAACAATTTTTAGCCCCATCAGCTAAGGCTATTAATTTAGTAGTTTTTTCTAAACCTTGTTTTTTAGCTGCCTTTATTACGTAAGATTTAATGGTTTTTAATACATCAGCTTGAGCTGAAACTACACAGGTTTTTTCAGTAATCTTACTATGATTTTTATCAATTATTATTAAGTTTTCTGGTTTATACATTATGGCTGATCAAGCCTCAAAACTCCTTCTATCCTTGTCTTTAATCGGGATATGTCCCCCATCTACTTGAATAATTAACTCCTTGGCTATATTTGGTAATTCCTCTTGAATCAATTCTTGAGCATTCTTTTGAGATAAAATTTCACCTACTTTTCCACTTATTCTTTTAATTTGTGTATGATTGTTAATGGGACGGCTTTTGCTATTAAATGCTGTCTTTATTGCTTTCGGCTTTTCTATAACTATATAAAGCACATTGTTCACACTGCAATGAGTGCCAAGTCGCTCCTGAATATTTGTTCCAAATAAAGACTTAGCTGTTGGAGATCTAAACCAATCACATTCATTCTTTACAGCATCGATGTTTTTGCATTTTTAATTGATGGTCACTAAAAACAGTATGAAAGCCTGACTCTTTATAGCCGTTTTTTTTAATTTTCCCCCCACATTTTGAACAATTTTTTGGCTCTAAATCAATTAATATTGTTGGTTCTGCTAAAAGAACATTTTGAACTTTTTCTAGTAAAGATATTTGCTCTTTATGTCTTAGTCCTAAGTCTAATATCGATTCTGGATGTTTAATTTCATAAGGAATGAGCGTCTCTCTTTTAACCACTTCCCCGTTACTACAATCTACTTTTTCTACAATGATCCGTAATTCGTATTCCATTTTAATATTCTTCTCAAGAACTTTTCCTTGATATTAGAATACCATAAATTTCCCTTAGAAGAACCCTTTTTGTTACGCTCCCTAGCACCTTTTAGCATCGAGGGAGCCTGTAATAGAATGGTCTTTGAAGTCTGGTTAGAAACTTGTTTGAGGGAGCGTTCTGTCTCCTGGACAATCTATTATTATCGATAATGCTACTTTCCATCGTGGTGGAAGAATTGCTGAGTTAATTGAAGCAGCGGGTTGCAAAGTAATCTATTTACCACCTTATTCGCCTGACCTTAATCGAACGCGAAAAATGTTGGGCTTGGTTAAAAAGTCGGATTCGTAGACTGTTACGTAATTCTGAGAATTTACGAGATGCTATTGATTCTGTACTTAAGCAGGCTACGTCCTAATCTTTTTGGCGACGGCTATATTTGGTAATTTTAAATTGTTTTTATTTAATGTATTATAGCATCTAAATGCCTAACAGCTTATCACCCTGCGGGCTGTTGACCGTAGGACGCTACGCGCTGACCAAAGGTCAACAGCGTAGCGGATAGACGTAGTTCATCTATGATGATATTCTATTGCTAATCTAAAGAATTAGAGCTTCTATTGCATGTCCATTGTCATCAGCACCGTTAATATGAAGGGGGGAGTCGGTAAAACAACCCTTACCGTTAATCTGGCTACTTGCTTAGCCAGATACCATCAAAAGCGTGTTTTGGTTTTAGATCTAGACTCTCAAATTAGTGCAACTCTCAGTCTATTTGCTCCCCATGAATTTGCTAAAATCCGCCGAAGAAAGAAGACTTTAGCTTATCTTCTAGAGTCAATTATTCAACCTAATCCCTACAATAAATTAAGTATTAAAGATATTATTATCCCTTTAGTTTGTGAGGTAGAAGGGTTAGAACTTTTACCAGGGGATATAGAACTATATGATGAATATATTATCTCAGAAAAACTCCATCAACAAGCTCTTTTAGAAGAGGGGTTTACCTTTGAAGAAATTTGGAGCAAATTTGAGAGAGTCCTCATTCAAAAAGTCATCGATCCGATAAGAGACGACTATGATTTTATTCTGATGGACTGTGCTCCAGGCTATAATTTACTCACTCGTAGTGCCATTGCAGCTAGTAACTATTATTTATTACCTGCCCGTCCAGAACCTCTTTCTATTGTGGGCATTCAACTACTACAAAGACGCATTGAGAAACTCAGAGAAAGTCATCAGAATTCTCAACCTCTCGATCTAGAGTTACTAGGCATTGTCTTTATTCTCTCCAATAGTGGTCTATTTGGTCGTTACTATAATCAAGTAATGAAAAGGGTAGAAGAAGACTTTAACCAAGACGAAAGATTTAAGACCTCTATTCCAATGGATGTTAATGTAGCTAAAGCTGTTGATCTGTTTCAGCCTGTTGTTTTGACAGCGCCCAATTCTAATGGAGCTAAAGAATTCAGTAAATTAACTCAAGAGTTATTGGTTAAATTGAAGCAATGAAGCACCAATTATTGAGATTATTCAGCGTTTCAATTTTCTTCTTTATCTTACTGCACTTTTGCTTGAGTAGTCAGGCTGAAGGAAAAGCAGAAATTAGAGGAGTCTGGTTAACAAATGTAGATAGTCAGATCCTTTTTACAAAAGATGAATTAGAAAAAGGCATCAATCAGCTTGCAAAGTTTAATTTTAATATCCTCTATCCGACTGTTTGGAATTGGGGCTATACTCTATACCCTTCATTAGTAGCTCAAAAAGCCACAGGGGTCCTTCAAGACCCTACAGAAGAACTTCAAGGACGCAATGTTTTAAAGGAAATTGTCACTAAGGGACATCAAAAAAAGATGAAGGTCATCCCTTGGTTGGAATTTGGCTTTATGGCCCCCCTAGACTCTCAATTGTCTCTGCAGCATCCAGAATGGTTAACAGCCCGTCAGGATGGCACTACAGTATGGTTAGAAGGAGGAGTTCATCAAAGAGTCTGGTTAAACCCTCTACACCCCCAAGTCCAAGAATTAATCAAAGATTTGATTATTGAAATTGTCAGTCAATATGATGTAGATGGGATACAGGTTGATGATCATTTTGGTTATCCCTCTGATTTTGGTTACGATCCCTATACTGTCGCTTTATATCAAAAGTCACATCA
>CASBQB010000029.1 GCA_949127655.1 Chroococcales cyanobacterium PMM_0086
TGATAACCATATTTGTTATAAGCCTGTGTAGGAGTAAGGTAATTCATTATCTTGTAACTTTAGAATTCTCGTATTTTACCCCATTTGACTACGTTATGTCAAGATTAGATTACTCGACTTCATCACACTCAACTCGAGAGGGACAATTTTGCTTCTGGCTTGTTCGCTATGATGCCCGACCTTAACTGACTGGTCATCTGCTGTACATCATCCTTATTCAAATCCAGTTCTTTCGCAATTTGATGGTTCGATAAATTCAGCCCCATCAGGTACAAGCACAATATCCACGTCCGCAGTGGCTGATGATGTCCCGCCAAAATCGTCCCACTGAGATCATCAAAATTTTTGTGGCAATCCTTACACTGATATCTCTGCTGCAGTGGTTGTGTCTCCTCAAAGCCCCGTTTGTTAACTTGTTTAGATTCGCATCCAGGGCAAATTACTCCTTCTGCCCATCTGAGGAGTCTGACACTCTCAAAGCATTTTGCGTCATCTATTAACGTTTGGAGATTTATCATTAGGGGATTACTCATGAATTACTTTCTAGACTCAGCAACAACTTTAGCCCACATTATATCTCTCTGACTACTCCTCTCGTTTCGCCTCCCTGAAATCCATAAAGAGCCAAAAAAGATTTGTTGTTGTTATGGAATATAAATATGATGTAAGAGATAACCGTTAAGTGTTAACTCTGTTCTTGCTGCAACAGTTTTTCTAACTTTTGTTTGCGCTCGGTCAAATTTTGTTCTTCAAGTTTAACAATAACTTCTTCTAGCTGAATTCCTGCTAACTCCATTTCTTGACAATTCCGATGCGCTCTTGCTAAAGTCTGCCTAATCTTTTCTGGTTAGGGTAAAGTGGGCATAAAAGTCATGGTAACCTCCAATCAACCTTAATTTCTTCTAATCCTAGGCTGTGCCTTTTAAAAAGGTATCACAGCCAGGAGAGATTGAACATCTTACTCTTCAAAGGAGTCTAAATCAATAGCCTTAGAACCACCTCTTTGCAATTGTCTCAAGAGACTACTCAATTGCCGCCAAATCAATCCAGCAATGATAATAGTGACAGGAATTGAGAAAGAATAGGCGAGCCAAGAACCAAGACTGAATATATTTAACCCTGAAGCTAGAAAGACACAAACTCCGATACAAATACCTAGAAAGGGAAATAAAAGATTAGGGTTTTGAATATCGGTTGCTTTTCGTTCTGCGCGATGAGTAGACCATATTTTTAACTCTTTTTTGAGGGTAGCTTCAAAGGCTAAACCAGAAGTTATTCCCGTCAATAAACCTACAACTAACAGCAGATAAGGTGGTTGTGGAATGAGATAATAGTACATCATCTCTATATCATTTTCTAGCAAGTAATTAACCCTCTTAATTTATTTTAAAGATGAGGCAGTAGGTATGATTGCCGCAACTCCTTGAGTAGAAAAGTCTCTTAAGGCAGTCCAAGCAACCGACCAAATACGGGCAGGTTGGAGATCTTCTTGAATGAGACTCCAAAGACGTTGCACCTCTTCTGTATGAAGCTTATCATCTTCTAGTAGAGCTAGAATCAACCGACGACGTAAAGATACACCTTCATCTGAAAGTAGATATTGTAGTCCAAGTTGAGCAGTTGGTAAAAGATCAAAGGTATTATCCGAACGGGCAATAGCAATAATATTTTCTAATCTATGCCATTGAAATTTACCGTCTTTGAAGAGGACTTCTAAAAGTCGGCGACGTAGTTCGGGTGATTCACCTTTGAGGAGCCGTCCAGCCACATAGGGATAGGATACTTCAACTATTTTAAAATTAGGGTCTAAACTAAGGGCTAATCCTTCTTGTGTGACTAAAGAACGAATAATTAGGGCAAATTTAGCGGGTATGCGAAAGGGATACTCATAGACCAAGGCAGAAAAGTCATCTGTGATTGTTTTAAAATTAAAGTCTTTGACCTTTTTCCCCATTGCTTTACTAAAGACTCTCTCTAAAGCTGGGATAAGTGGGTTAATATCTGTATCGGCTGTTAAAAAGCCCAGTTTAACAAAGTCATCTGCTAAAGCTTGATAGTCTTGGTTAATTAATTGCACAACTGAAGATACTAGGGTCTCTTTGGTCTTTTCTTCTAATTGATCCATCATGCCAAAATCGATATAAGCCATCCGTCCATCAGGTGTGATAAAAAGATTACCTGGATGAGGATCTGCGTGAAAGAACCCATGTTCTAGTAACTGGCGCAAACCTGAAGTTACGCCAATTCTAATCATCTTGTGTGGATCAAGTCCAGCCGCTGAGATTTGCTCAGTATCAGTCAGTTTGTATCCATGTATCCATTCTAAAGTTAAGACATGACGACTACTATAGTCCCAATAGATACTCGGAACTTTAACTTCTGGATCACCTGCAAAGTTAGCCGCAAATTTTTCAGCGTTGTGCCCTTCATTGACATAGTCGATTTCTTCAAATAGTTTCCTACCAAATTCATCGACGATCATGGTTAAATCGTGCCCCAAATTAAGTGGTAAAAATTTACCAAACCATTGAGCAGCTAAGCGCATCCAGCAAAGGTCTAAACTGATTAGCGGTTTCAGGTTAGGGCGTTGTACTTTAATGGCCACCTCTTCGCCTGTATAAAGCATTGCCTTATAGACTTGTCCTAAGCTTGCTGCTGCCACAGGAGAAGGTGACATCTGACGATACAGTTTTTCTATTGGCTGTCCTAACTCTTCTTCTATAATTCTTAAAGCTATTTCATTCTTAAAGGGCGGTAATTGGTCTTGTAATTTTATTAACTCTTCTAAAAAGTCTTTTTTAATTAGATCAGGTCGGGTTGAGAGTGCTTGTCCTACTTTGATAAAGGTTGGCCCTAAACGGGTGAGGACTTCTCTTAATTGAGTAGCTCTTTTGTATTTATTTTTCTCACTTTGTCCTGTCCATTGATCCACCATCATGGCTAAACCAAAGCCCCCTAAATACCAAAGAATTACTAAAGTACGCCCTAGAAGTTGCCAAGGTCGAAGCGAATAGTAACGGTAAATTGCTTTAGCATTGTATTTGAGAGTTTTTTCTAAATCGGATGAACCACGCCTTTCTTGCATGACTAGTTCTGCTCTTATTTTCTCTTTTATTAACAATTTTTTATCCAGTCTCAAGTTTAGTTCAAAATCTTACCTTTTTTCTTCTTTAAGTCAGGATAGAATGCAGTTTTTCTGGAGCGAGATCTTGGTGTAAAACTTTTCCATCCTTGACCCAAACTATTCTCCTAGTTTGACGCGCTACATCTGCTTCATGTGTAACCATTAATACTGTAATTCCTGTATCATTTAATTCTTTAAATATAGCTAAGACTTCAACTGTGGTCTTAGAGTCTAGTGCCCCTGTTGGTTCATCAGCTAGCAATAGTACAGGTTTATTAACAATCGCTCTAGCAATGGCTACTCTTTGTTGTTGTCCACCCGATAGCTGGTTAGGTCGATTATTCAGGCGGTTTTCTAGTCCTACACGGGTTAAAGCTGCTACTGCGCGATCTCTTCTTTCTACTGGAGAAACGCCCGCATAAATCATCGGTAACATGACATTTTCTAAGGCTGTCATTTGGGGAAGGAGATGAAACTGTTGGAAAACAAAGCCTAGCTTTTCGTTGCGAATTTTAGCTAGTTCTGAATTACCTAGACCTGAGACATCTACATTATCTAAATAGTAATGTCCTGCAGTCGGGCGATCCAAACAGCCTATAATATTCATCATGGTTGACTTCCCTGACCCTGACGCTCCCATAATGGAGCAATATTCACCCTTTTTTATAACTAAATCCACCCCAGCCAAGGCTTTTACTTCTGTATTATCTTGCCCATAGACTTTGGTGATCCCTTCCAAGCGAACAATCACGGGATGATGAGTAAGGTTATTCTGAGCAGGTAAGGGTTGAGTTATTGTCATCTTTTTATTTCAACTTCTTCATATATATTAACATTAGTCTTTGGCTGATGACAGCCGTTTACTCATTCATGTTTTTATAAGTAGCTACAGAAGAGGGTGATAGTCCGTTTAGGTAACGGAAAATCCAATACTTAAAGATAGTATCTAAAATGACTGGAAAAGTGGCTATAAAGATATTAGAAAAATCCTGATTTTCTGGTAAGCCCAGGTGACGAGTCACAGTTCCTATGATCACTTCCCAACCGTGAGGAGAATGAAAGCCCACGAACATATCAGTAAATAGGATTAATATGAACGCTTTGGCTGAATCACTCAAATTATAAAACATATTATTTAAAAAACTTTTCACTACATCTACTTCTCTACGGTTCAGTGAAAACACGATAATAATTGAGATAAAAGCAAGAGAATCTGCAAAAATATTAGCTATCGCACTTATACTGCTTTTCTTGTAACTTATGGATATTTCTTGTACTTTCTCTTTGAGTTGTTCCTCTTTTTTCTCTGGTTCAATTGATGGGCTACCACTCATTAAGGCTTTAAATTCTAATAGCTCTTGATATTCTCTTAATTCTTGCATTGCCTCTCTTTCTAAATCCTGGTTAAGAAAAGTTATCTTATCTTTACTTTCAAAATAGTTA
This sequence comes from Chroococcales cyanobacterium PMM_0086, assembly GCA_949127655.1. Lineage (GTDB taxonomy): Bacteria > Cyanobacteriota > Cyanobacteriia > Cyanobacteriales > Microcystaceae > CAISPN01. Next base: position 4,568 of record CASBQB010000029.1, read on the forward strand.
TTCAGTACTGGAATAACAACAAAAGTCTTACTCAGCTGATAAACAACCAGAGGTGTGATGAATAAAATCAAGAGAAATCTAATAGATATGCCTGTTTGATAACGAGACTCTCTAAATTGTTTAATCATCTCTTCTTCTGTTCCAGCAGACTCAGGATCAATTTCTTTTTTGAGACGATTTAAAGTACTAAAAAAAGATCTGGGCACTACGTTAGGTTCAGATGGTTGTCCTGTAGCCTTGATTTTTTGATTGCCTTTACCTTGAGGAAGTCTTGAATTATTCATCGATTCTATTATTGGTTTTTTTTCTATTTTGAGGTGAGAGTGACTAGCTCCTGCTAGGTATTTAGAAGTCACTGATTCAATAACTTCGAGTTTATCAACAATTAGCGAAGATTGAATATCTGAGATGACGACAATCTCTGAACCTCGTCGATATCTCCGACTAGAAAAGTTAGTAATATTCAGAATATTACGACTTAAATTAAATTCAGTAATTTTGAAACGAATTATCCTAAGATAATTTCTAATCTCACTTTGAAAATAAGCAATTACACGGGGACTATATTGGGCATTCTCCAAAGAAACTTTTTGACTATTAAAATGTTTATTTTCAATGTCTTTTATTTTTAAAGCAGCTCGATAAGCCTGATCTAAAGCTCTCTCTGGAGTTTCAGAAAGCCATTGATTTGCTAGAGGTAAAATATTCAATATTCTCATAGAAAAAGTAATTTACAGTCAGCTTGAAGAGTTCTCAAAATTCTATTGTATAAGCTAAAATTCAAGTTTGAACAGAAAACAGCTAAATGATCATGCTCCCAACAACCTAGTTTGAGATTAACCTTGATAATATAAGGTAAGAACTCATTAAACTGTAAATCTAGGTACGAAAGTTATTATTATGCCAACATATCCAGGACTGAGTGCCGAAGCCTTTAAACACCCTCTGGATCAACAAGCAGAACAGTCCCTCCGCAGCGTTCCAGGGTTCGACTTGTTAGCTTCGACTTTCATTGAGTATTTCTATGAACGCCCTCAACAAATCTTCTTGCTTGGTAACAGTATTCAAGCAGGCCCCCGTCAATATTCTACCCTCTATGGAATTTACAGGGAATGTCTCAGAGATTTGGATATCTCCCTAGAACCCACCTTGTATGTCAGTCAAAGTCCCCAAGTTAATAGTTATGCTCTTGGACAGGAACAGCCCTATATTGTAATTAATACTGGAGTCCTAGAACTTTTTGAAGAGGACGAATTAAGAACTATTCTAGCCCATGAACTAGGTCACATCAAATGTAATCATACACTTTTAATTCAGATGGCAGTCTGGACAATGGGTATGGCTGAAATGTTGGGAAAAATGAGTATCGGTTTAGGCAGTGTGGTTAGTACGGGTTTAATCTATGCCTTCTATGAATGGCGGCGCAAAGCTGAACTCTCAGCCGACCGTGCCGCTTTGTTAGTAACAGATGACCTGAGACCAATTACCACAACCATGATGAAGCTCACAGGTGGCAGTAACCGCTATGCTCATGAATGTAGTGTTGATGAGTTCTTACGTCAAGTCGAGCAATATCAAGAGCTAGAACAGCAGAACTTAAATCAGTTATATCGCTTCCTCCTCAACAACGGTGGCAATGGTGCCTTTTTGACCCATCCTTTCCCTATAGAGCGGTTTTACTATCTTAGGGCTTGGTCTAGTTCGCCTGAATATGCGCGTATACGTCAAGGTAGCTACGCGCGTGCTGGGACAGAAGGTTCAATAGAAGTCGATACGCAAGAGAACCAAGGGGAAGTAGAGCGTTTAAGAAGGGAAGTAGAAGCACTACAAGAGCAAATTAACCGTATTCGTCGTACTCCTAGAGAAAATTAAAACTACACTGTTTACTTAATCCGTTGACTAAATTTTTAAGACTGTTCACCCTTCGGGCGACTACCCTACGGGCGGCTACGCCCACGTCCACATTGAATCTAATGACCAGAGATTCATCGCTATGACTAGACTTGCTACCAATTCTCAAGGTAGCTTACGCTTGTATTCTTCTGTTTTATTTGTTTCCTTGAGAACTCCTTTAATTAGTTCGGGAGCGATTACTGTTTCTATTGCTTGAAAAATGTCTACTGATTCAATTAGTGGTGAAATTAGGGAGAATTCTTTAAGATACATTTATATTTATAGTATTTTAGTTCAGAACTCTCAGTTTACCTTCTTTCTGGCTTAAACGAGATGTATTGCAGTGCAATCTTAGAAGCTAAACGCATACATTATTATTGAGGTTTACTAAAAAAGAATTTTTTAAGCTTTCCTTCTCCCATATAAATATTGATTTCATCAAATATATTATAACTCAAGAAAACAAGGGATACCAATAATATTATAGCTAAAAAATGACTGATATTTATCTCATTAATAGCAGTACTAATAGCTGTAGAAAAGACCTTAGTTTTACTAAAAGCCTCAATAAGTGACTCAAGAATTGATAATATTGCAGTAATTACGGTATATATAAAAGTTTTAAACAAAACATTTATATATCGAGGTGCAGATCTACGCTTTTTGCTGATTCCAGTTTGATCACCAATTAAAACTGCCTTAGCTGCTAAAAAAGCAGCAAGAGCGGCTTTTGATAATACAAAAAATTCGATTGAATAATTTTGGAGAAAAAGTTTCAAAATAAGAAGAATCAAGCTAAAGCAAATGAAAAAATATAAAGCAGGAACTGCAAGTTCTTTAAGTTCATGTTTAAGCCAACGAATAAGTTTCATGATATGTGATAATTTTTTCAAAGAAAAATTGCTAAATCAACACTATCCTAACATCACTTGGGGTTAAGACTACTGAACCTCCCATCACTATTGACCGTAGGGCAGCCCGTAGGGTAGTCACGTAGTTCTGCTTGCAGTGTGTGAGCCGTTCATTTATCAATCAATAATAATTATTATTACAATATTTTTTTTGACACCAAATGGCAAGAAACAGATTTCCAAAATCAGTTACAACTATAGCAGCAAATCAAAAAAACGCAGAAACTAAGTACTCCCTACCCTAACTCCAACAACAACCCTAATTCATGGTTAAGGTTGGGTTATTCTTGGGTTGATATTTGACTAAAATGCTTTGTCACATCAAAAGTTGGAGTTTTGCTCAACTAATTCAGTTTTAAGGAGAATTATTCTATTTTTCGTACTACTTACTTTGGCATCTTAGCTTTAATACTCAGCTTGAATTTACCCGTCCAAGCTGAAAGCTGTATTACCATCCCCGTTGTGGGAGGAGAAGGAAGTACAGTTACTAAGAAGGTTTCTCCTCCTAGTGTGCCTGCTGGTCCATTGGGACTGGTAGGAGTTGATATTACTCACAACGACTGGAATACAGATTGGGCAGTTCCTGGGGATGTGAAATTTAGTCGCTTTATCGTGGCAATTACCTCTGATGATGGAGGTCCTTTTGACATTAAAATGTATCTCAAATACAGCGACCAAACTGTGAGTGAATTTTACAACACGAAAGGTGTAGAATTCCAATCAGGTAAACCCTTAAAAATCGAAGCAGAACCACGCCCTGAAAATGAACCTTATCAAATCAATTTGTTCGTTAATGGTTTAAAGTCGACAGGCAAGACTTACACTGCATCCGTAGTTGGCTGTCGCTAAAAAGTTGAGATAATTTATCGATCGTATTCTCGATTGACGTTTTATTTTAAAAAGTCCGTGAGTCATCGGTTTTTACAGTGTACTCACAGAGTGAAAACACTACCTCCAAGAGTATAACTAGTGCAAATTCATGCCAAAATACAACAAAATGAACAGGTATAAGAAAATCTCGCTCGCTTGTTTGAGCTTACTATTCACATTAGCTTTACCCAGTTGGGCTAGAGCAGAAACGGTGATAGAGAAAGTGGCACGTACAGGTTATCTTAATGTAGGTGTACGTTGGGACGTGGTTCCCTATTCCTATGTGGATGATCAGGGAAAACTAGTAGGTTATTCGATAGATCTTTATAATCGGATTAAGCAAGATCTGGAAAAACAATTAGGTAAACCTGTAACAATACAAGTAGAACCAGTAGGATTTAAAGATCTAGTTCCCAAACTGCAAAAAAATGAAGTAGATATCGTCTGTGGAGTAGGTTTTAATTGGGAAGATGCGCGATTCGTTGATTTTTCTGTGAGTAATAGTGTTGCTGCTATTAGGCTGTTGGTGAAAAAGGATAGTAATTTAGGAACACCAGAATCTTTGGCTGGAAAACGTATTGCAGTTGCGCCTGAATCTCCTGCCGAAGAAACTATTCGACTGCTACAACCGAAAGCCGTGTTAGTCAATAATTTTCAGGATGTCAATGAAGCTATGACTGCTTTACAACAGGGGAAGGTAGATGCGATTGCTGGTAATACTATAGTTTTAGATGGAACTAGACAGATACAAAGTTCTCCTGATAGCTATAAACTAGTACCAGCAGATATTCCTTATGCCCGTTATGGGGTTAGTTGCGCGGTTCCCAAAAATGATTCTGGTTTTCTCTGGTTGGTTAATCGTTCTTTGATTAGCATGATGCAGGAATATTTATTAGGTCAGAATGATACCGTAACGATGATCGATCATTGGTTTGGACCAAATGGGATTACCCCAGTCGATCCCAAACTGATGAAGATATTTTTCGCTTTTGAGATCGAAACACATGACCAAGTACCTCCCGCTAAAAAATAATAAAGATAATTACACAAGGAAAATATGCACATTAAGACAAAAGTTAGTTTAATTAGTTACTTCATATTTCTTACTGCTCTTAATATCCCCGTTGATTCTACCCAAGTCTTAGCGAGTACATCTACCCCTAATTCAACTACTCTGACGATAGAAGGAAGATTAACAAGGATGAGTGCGTTGATTAAAGAGCGAGAAAATAAGTCTTCTAACTCCGAAGCACCAGATACAGATCCTTTGTTAGCAGGTGGTTGGGGTAATGGTGGTGGTCATGGAAACTGGACAAATGGTGGCGGATCAGGTGCTTGGAAAAATGGTTCTGGTGGTGGGGCTGCTGTCTCTAACGGAGAAGGTTCAGGAGGCTTTAAGAACGCTTATACAGGCGATGCAGGTTTTAAGAACTCTTATACAGGCAATGCAGGCTTTGCTAACTCTCATCCTTGGACTAATGCCTATGGAGGAGGAGGGGCTACTTTTAAGAATTGGAATAACTATTATTGAACCGATAATAGAACTAAATTAAGTTTAAATTTTTTGTAAGTGAACTAAGACGCATTGAAGATAAAATTTCAATGCGTCTTAGTCTGATGGAAAATACTACTTATTATTTAGAAGCCTTCATGCAAGCTTCAAGTTGTTTTGTTTGTGCTGGACTTAACTCAGCAATGAATTGTTCTAATTTTGCTTTTTTATCGGCAGTCTCTTGCTTGATTTTCAACAATTGCTCCTTCTGAGGTGAAGTGAGATTAAGTGATTCAACACATTGTGCTTTAGTTGGTTTAGTCTGAGCATTAACATTAGCTACAAGTACTTGAGAAAAAGATAAAATAGCTAAAAGGGAAAAGGTAAGACGATACTTTAGATTCATTGTTTGTCCAGATTAAAGGTCAAGGATTTGTTTCTAATTAGATAATATCATAAGTTCCTAAATACAGCTTAATCATTTTTGTTTTTTGTCCCTAAGGAGTAGGTTACTATTAATAACGTTATTTAAAACTATTAGCAGAGTGGGCATTAGGAATTAATAGTATTTATTACAAAATATTTTTTTGGCACTAAATGGCAAGAAATAAATTTTCAGAATCAGGTATAAATATAGGAACCATTCTTTGCGGGCGAAGTTACATCGAAATTTAATAAATGTTTAGAAGAGAGATGTAATTATGACAGATCGGATACTAATTGTCCTCGGAATACTGGCTGGTGCCATCGGACTTTTCGCCTGGGGACGTCCGCGCGCCGATATCGTGGGAATCCTCGTAGTCCTGGCGCTGATGTCGAGTGGAATTCTTACGCCAGGGGAGGCACTGGCAGGCTTCGGTTCTCCGGTAGTAATTCTGATCGCAGCAATCTTCGTCGTCAGCGAAGGATTGGTGAATACTGGGGTCGCGCAACGTCTGGGCAATGCGGTGGTAAAAGCAGGCCACGGTAACGAGACAAGGCTGGTTACCCTGATCATGTTACTTGCAGGAGGAATCGGCTCAGTTATGAATTCTTCGGCGATCGCAGCCATGCTCATCCCGGTAGTCCAGACGATCGCCGATAAGACAGGACTAAACCCCAAACGCTTGCTTATGCCGCTGTGCATTGCTGTGATGATCAGTGGTATGATGACGCTGATTGCCTCCTCCCCCAACATAATTATCGAGAACATCTTGCGAGCACGCGGACACACCCCGCTAGGTTTTTTCAGTTGGACTCCCATCGGAGTAGCTGCGCTAGCTGTCGGCATTCTTTTCATGCTGCTAGTGGGACGCAACCTTTTGAGCAAACGACTTACTGCAGAACGCGCCGGGATCACATCCCCAAATACTCGTGATCTAATTAGTTCATACAATCTAGAGAATCGCTGGCACCGGGTACGCGTTGAGGCCGGGTCAGATCTGATCGATCGGTCGGTAGCTCAAATGCAACAACCTCTGTATAACCAGTTCGGACTAATTCTTGTGGGTTTCGAGAAACATCTCAATGGCAAGACGCGATTCCTGCCGGCACTACCCGAAACGGTTTTTGAGAACGACGATATCATCTTTGTACTTGTCGGCGAAGAACAGGTGCAAGAGCTTGTCAAAACGTCTCGATGTTTCGTGGTGCCACCCCTGGAAGAGCGGCAGCGCAGTGAGGCTTTGCAAGAAATCGGTGTTGCTGAAGTGATGCTGTCGCCAGAATCGAAGTGGATCGGCAACACTCTGAGCGATCTCGAAGTCCACTCACGCTACCATTTGACCGTACTAGCTATCCGACATCGCAGTAAACCGCTAACTGAAAACATGGAGGGACAGACTCTAGACTTTGGTGACACCTTGCTAGTAGCGGGAAACTGGGCGGATCTCAACAGGTTGGGCGATGAGCGCGAGAACTTCGTGCTCTTGACATTACCGGCGGAATATCAAGAGCGTTTACCAGCCAGGAGAAAGGCACCGGTCGCCGTGGGGATTGTCATTACTATGGTCGTGATAATGGTGTTCTCATTCCTGCCCAATGCCGCAGCAGCTCTTATCGCTGCGTTAGCGATGATCGCCAGCGGTTGTGTTCGCCTAAATACTTTCTATCGCGTGATTAGCTGGAGTACTTTAGTCCTGATAGCTGGTATGCTACCGTTGGCCACGGCACTCACGAAAACGGGCGCGACAACGCTGATGGCGGGTGGACTGGTTAAGACTTTAGGCTCTCTAGCCCCAAGCTTGATGCTCGGGGTAGTGTTCTTGGTTACCGCGCTAGTTGGTTTGTTCATTTCTAACTCGGCGACAGCGGTATTAATTGCCCCGGTAGCTATTGAAGCAGCAGAGGCATTACACGTCTCACCGCAGGCATTTGCGATGACAGTAGCCATTGCCTGTTCTGCTGCTTATGTGACACCGGTCTCGTCTCCAACTAATATGTTGGTAATGGAACCCGGCGGCTATGTCTTCGGGGATTACGTTAAAGTCGGTCTACCCATGCTATTACTGACGATGCTTGTCACCGTTGTGCTAGTTAAGGTGATCTATCCATTTTAAATCGCCACTTTTATTTCATAAGCTAACAACCTATTTTTGGAGTAAACAAAATGTCAGAACTAAAAATTTACCCTGATGGAACCCCCTTTACTGGTGTGATCGGACGGACAGTAGAAGAATCAAGTCCAGCATGGCCTGAGCCAATTCGTGCTCCTGAAGGAGCACCTAATGTTATTTTTTTTGTCTTGGATGATGTTGGCTACGGGCAATTATCCAGTTTTGGTGGACTGGTTGAAACGCCTACTTTGGATCGGTTGGCTGCTAATGGTCTACGCTACACCAATATGCACACTACAGCACTTTGCTCCCCTTCACGGGGCTGTATACTGACGGGACGCAACCATCATTCGTTAGGTCTAGCTTCTATCACTGAGACTTCTACTGGTTATCCTGGTTATAATGGTATCCTTCCCTTTGACAAAGGTATGTTAAGTGAGATGTTGGTATCGAAGGGGTATAATACCTTTTGCCTTGGGAAATGGCATCTATCACCTCCTGAACATCAAACCCCTGCAGGTCCTTATGATCGCTGGCCTTTAGGTCGTGGTTTCGAGCGCTACTATGGCTTTTTAGGTGGCGACACTAACCAATGGTATCCAGAGCTAGTCTATGATAACCATTCCGTAGAGCAACCGAAACAGCCCGAAGATGGCTATCACCTAAACATCGATCTAGCTGACAAAGCCATCAAGTTTATCCAAGATGCTCATGTCAATGCACCAGAAAAGCCATTCTTCTTGTATTACGCTACAGGAGCTGGTCATGCACCACATCATGTACCTAAGGAGTGGGCAGACAAACATAAGGGTAAGTTTGATATGGGTTGGGATGAGTATCGTAAGATTGTTCATCAACGACAGCTTGATCTGGGGATCATTCCCGTAGGTACTGAGTTATCTCGCCATGACCCTGATGTACCAGAATGGGACTCTCTTTCTGCAGAAGCAAAGCGTCTTTATTCTCGCATGATGGAGGTCTACGCAGGATTTATGGAACATACAGACTATCATTTTGGGCGGATCATCAGCTTCCTAGAAGAGATCGGTGAGTTAGATAACACAATGATTGTGGTTATCTCTGACAACGGTGCTAGTGCTGAAGGAGGACCTACAGGTTCGGTCAATGAAATGTTCTTCTTTAATAACGTAGCAGAATCACTAGAAGAAAACATCCAGGCTATCGATAAACTAGGTGGTGTTGATTTCTTTAACCATTACCCTTGGGGTTGGACTAATGCGGGTAATACACCCTTCCGTCGTTGGAAGCGAGAGACCTATCGGGGTGGATGTACGGACCCATGTATAGTTTCTTGGCCAAAAGGGATTAATAAACAAGGAGAGTTACGTCCGCAGTATGCTCATATTATTGATTTAGTACCTACAGTGCTAGAAGCTCTTGGCATAGAAGCACCTCAAAGTATTCGTGGTGTTACTCAAGCCCCAATTGATGGAGTAAGCTTTGCTCATACTTTTAATCAAACAGATGAACCAAGTAAACATATTACTCAATATTTTGAGATGTTTGGTCATCGCTCGATCTATCACGATGGGTGGCGGGCGATCTGTCCTTGGCCAGGTCCAAGTTTTACCGAAGCTGCCTTAAAAAGTCGTCAGTTTGGTTCTCCCATAACTAACGAAGTGCTCAATGATATTGAAGCTAATGACTGGGAACTGTACCATCTAGATGAGGACTATTCAGAATGCCATAACTTAGCAACCACACATCGTGACAAAGTGATTGAGATGGTGGGTCGATGGTGGGCAGAAGCAGGTAAGTACAATGTCTTACCAATTGATGGTGATGTTTTTTCTCGCTTAAATGTGGAGCGTCCAACAATTGCTAAACCACGTAACAAGTTTATTTATTATCCTAATGGCTCACCAGTACCATTTGCTGCTGCTCCCAAAGTGTATAACCGTCCTTACAGCATCACTGCTGATGTGATCATCCCTAAAGATGGAGCAGAAGGTGTGCTGCTCTCGCAAGGTGGCAGGACTGGTGGCTATACCTTCTTTATGAAGGACAAAAAACTGCGTTTTATTTACAACTACCTTGGCAGAGATAAATTTAATCTCACCTCTGAAATAGAAGTCCCAGAGGGCGAAGTTGAACTGCGCTATGAATTTAAGCCAACAGGTAAGCCTAATTTTGCTGTGGGTAAAGGAGTGCCTGCTATAGGTGAGCTTTATATTAATCAAAAGCTGGTCGCTGCTGTGGAGATGCCCCACACTGTCCCTGTAATTTTTGGTAGCGAAGGAATGACCTGCGGTTATGATGGTGGTGACCGAGTGGCCCCAGATGAGTATAGTGATGCTTTTACTTTTACTGGTACGATTAAGCGAGTTACTTTGGATCTCTCTGGTGAGTTGATTCGGGATTCTGCGGTAGATTTAAAGATTGCCATGGCGCGACAATAGGTAACTACAATCAATATTGCTCTTTTTTTGATAAAGCAGCGATATTGTCAGCAATAAGGAATTACTTTAAATGCTTTTCTCTCGTTCTTGACGGCGATATTTGAGGGGAGATATTCGTGTCCAGCGTTTAAAAGCTCTGGTAAAATGAGCGGGATCTGTATAACCCAATTCAGTAGAAATATCTAATAGTTTAAGGTGGGGATCTTGCAGCAATTTAATCGCCATATCAAAACGGGTTTGTTCAACAAGGCGAGAATAGGTTAAACCTTCCTCTGCTAGTCGTCTCTGTAAGGTGCGAATGCTCATCCCAGTGATTTCTGAAGCAAGAGAGATGTCTGGATAGCTCCCTCGTAACATTGTAGTAATCGCCTGTCGGAGGGAACCGGAAAAATTTTCAGCAGGAGCCGAAGATCGCCAGTTTTTTTCATTTTCTTGTCCTTCGCCATCACAGAAATTAAGCGCAGAGTTGAGAGGCAGACTTAAGAAAGAACGGGGAAAAGCTACTGCTGTAAACTCTTGAGTCTGAATCTTTGAGTTAGCAAACAATTGGCTCTTAGTCAAAACATTTTTATGGCAAATTTGGAGTTTGATTTCTTTAGGATGCCATCTTTTTCCTGCTGCCATTTGAATTAATTCTACTATTAGTATTAAGGCGTAATAGACAGCATGATGGTAATTAGCTTTGAGAAAGTTGATGTACTGGTGACAAAACCAAGCCTTTTCACCTTCTTGTGTTAACCAAAATTTTTCTCCAGAATTGTTAGAAGAAATGATGCGAATGCAAATATTTAAGCCATCGTATAAAGTTAGCGACTGGCAGATCATCCGTCCAAAAATCCCTAATTCTCCTAGCGATGTCTGCTGTCCTACCAACACTCCTAAATTTTCTATCCCTTCCCTTCTAGCCGCCTTTTCCAAGAAATTAAATGCGAGATGTCGAGGAATCAGAGCTTCTGAGTCGTTCAAGGCGAATATCGATAGTTTCGTCTGTTCTAACAAACTTTCTATTGGTGAACCGAGCGATTCAAGAAAATCCACAAAGGGAAGGAAAGTATTCACACGGATTAGTGGAATAGGATTCATAGAGGTTTATTAGAAACTGTCCAGTAAAGCAGACATTTGGAATTGATAATTATTATATAGCAGTCCTAAATGATTTGTGAACACAGTACACATAATGTACATAACCTGTGGGACAGGCATCTTGTTTGTTCTAGTGTTTATAACTAAAATAGGAATGCTATAACTTTTGATTTGGCATGAAAAGGCAAGAAATAGATTTTTATAATAAGTTACAATCTTACTACCCATTAAAGAGGACTTAGAAGCAAGATTTGTGAAGATTTGACATCTAAAAACTATTACCTAGACTTTCAAATAGCTTTAGTGCAATAGCATTAGACAAAAATATTTCTGAGAAGATATATCGACTCTGAAGTAAAGAATTATCATGTCAATGACATTAATATGAATGTAGTCATAGCTGGTAAAAGACCTGAAGTACTGCTAATATATGGTTGTCCAGACACTCATAAGGTATGGCGAAACCAAATGCCTCCTGATAACTTCTTATAAAGCAATTATTATAAATCAAAGATAATCTTAAGAAATAAAAATGATTTTTAAGTATTTACGTTATTTGTTTGCATCAATTTCTCATTTTCCAGCTATCTTGTTTGTATATTGCTTACTTTCGCCTAATGTCTTAGCTAACTCAATTGAACAAACAAGCATTAGACAAAATGACTCAATAGATCTATCTAATGAATGGGAAAAGATTGAACATATTCCATCAGAATCATCAACAGTTGTTACAGCGAAGATTGAACATCAAGTTGCTGATTCTTTGTTGAAAAAGCCAGAAAATATATCCTCTCAAGCAGATATTCAAGCGCAAGAACCAACTCCGAGTGAGACACCAACACCAACTCCTGATGATACACAGACACCAGTTCAATCCGTTAATTCTGAACAGCTCAAGGATTGGCATTTTAAAATACAACCTTACGGCACTATACCTGTAACTACCTATGGCAATGCTACAGTCAAAGGACGCACTGTTGATTATCATATGGACTTGGGTGATATTTTAGAAGTCTTGCGGGCTACAGTCAGTGGTCGTTTTGAAGCTTGGCACAATGATTTAGGCTTTATTGTTGACGCATATTATGTAAGCTTAAATGGCGGAGGGATTGCAGCATCTGGAAATGGACCTCTAAATGCCAGTCTTAACTCATTTCTGACCTTTGACCAAGGTATTTATGATTTTGCCCTAAGTTATCATTTTGGCGCTCCAGCTATGTATAGCTTACCTGAGAAGCCCTCGGATAAAACTTTTCCCTTGTTTTCATTTGAACCAATAGCTGGTGTTCGTCTCAATACACTCTCTTCTAGTATTACTAATACCTTGTCATTTGGAATTATTAAAGAAAGAGAAGTTGAGAGAACTAGAAGTGGGTGAAGTACCTGGTTTGAACCAATGATCGGAGCAAAACTAGCCCTACAAGTATCTGATCCTGTAACTCTTTGGGTCAGAGGAGATGTGTCTGGTTTTGGACTAGCTGGAGATACAGATTTAAGTTGGAACGTGATCGCTGGTGCGGACTGGTGGGTCTCTGGTAATATTTCATTACAACTTGGTTATCGTTTCTATGAAATTAATTATAAAAATGGGAGCGGTAACAATGCTTATGGCTTAACCACTGATGGTGTTTGCGCTATTGTCTGTTGCGAAATTCCTAATAAGCTTAGGCTCACTAGGGGTTGTTCAGTTGTTTAAATATCTAGAATTAAATAGATATTTTTGGGCAAAATCTAGTTCCACAAAAAGCTAAAAAGATGTTAAAATAAAATTGATGAAATAAAAATCAGCCAAAAA
>CASBQB010000030.1 GCA_949127655.1 Chroococcales cyanobacterium PMM_0086
ATATACCACCACAAGTAGTTTTTGAAATCCTCTCACCAGGCAATACACCATCAGAAATGACTCGCAAACTGCTCTTTTATCAGCGTTATGGCGTAGAAGAATATTATATCTATGACCCGCAAAAAAAAGAATTAAGTGGCTTTTTAAGAAATGAGCAGGTTTTAGAAGAGATAGAAAATTTAGATAATTGGATAAGTCCTAGATTAGGGATTCGTTTTACTATCAAGGAAACAGGACTAGAGTTATTTTATCCTGACGGTCAACCCTTTACCAGTTATACTCAGGAACGAGAAAGGGCAGAAGCGGAAGCACAAAAAGCACAATCAGAACGAGAAAGAGCAGAAGCAGAACGAGAAAGAGCAGAAGCAGAAGCCCAAAAAGCAGAAGCAGAACGAGAAAGAGCAGAAGCAGAACGAGAAAGGGCAGAAGCAGAAGCACAAAAAGCACAATCAGAACGAGAAAGGGCAGAAGCAGAAGCCCAAAAAGCACAATCAGAAGCACAAAAAGCACAATCAGAACGAGAAAGAGCAGAGAAATTAGCAGCTAAATTGCGAGAATTGGGAATTGACCCAGAACAACTTTAATCTCTTCCCTGTTCTCAACAAGCAATTTAGCCGCTTAGTCAACAGTACTCGAATGAAGCAGCCCTAGGGGTAGGGTGAGTAAGTATAGCAGTAGTCACAAAGATTAGGACAGTTTAAAACCCTTAAACTCAACACTAACAAGCCTTTTCCTCGGTGCCTCCTGCCTTCTGCCTCCTGCCTTCTGCTATAACTTGAAAAATAAATTTCTTATCTCAAGGACACCTATGCTCGAATTCTGGCACAGTTCAACTTTCTTACTAGAGACAACAGATAAAGCAGAGAGTCTCTTAGAGACAATATCTGTAGATCTGGTTTTGATCACCGTCTCTTTTATTTACCTAGTCAGTAAAATAGGTGGCGAAATTTGTGTAAGACTGCGATTACCCTCAGTTTTAGGTGAATTGATCGCAGGGGTAATCATTGGGGTATCGGGTTTAGGACTTCTTGTATTTATTAATGGAGAAACAACAACCATCCCCCCTTTAATACATGACTTTTTACAACGTGTCTATAGTTTAACTGAGGGGGAGACCTTACAAGTTTTCAGCTTCAATAGTAAAGTAATTTCTCTCCTCTCAGATATTGGTGTAATTATCCTCCTCTTTGAGGTAGGACTAGAATCAGATCTTAATGAACTGTTGAATGTTGGTGTTCAGGCCTTGGTGGTCGCTATTGTCGGTGTAGTCGCTCCTTTTCTACTAGGTACATTGGGCTTAATCTATGGTTTTGGCGTACCAGTAATACCTGCAGTCTTTGCTGGAGCAGCCTTAACAGCTACTAGTATAGGGATTACAGCTAAAGTTCTTTCAGAAATTAAGCGCCTCAACACCACAGAAGGACAGATTATTATTGGAGCGGCTGTAGTAGATGATATCTTAGGGATTATTATTTTAGCCGTGGTAGCTAGTTTAATTAAAACTGGACAAGTAGAGGTCAATTCTGTTCTTTATCTAAGCCTGATCGCTGTTGCTTTTCTAGTCAGTGCTATAGTTATCGGACGCTTTTTTACTCGCTTCATCGTCAAAGTAGTTGACAAAATGCAAACAAGAGGACAACTCTTAGTCCCTGCCTTAATCTTCGCCTTTCTTCTGGCTTATATTACTCATAGAATAGGTTTAGAGAGTATTTTAGGCTCATTTGCCGCCGGACTGGTCTTAGCAGAAAGCAACAAGGGAGACGAACTAAAACGCTTAATTGCTCCAGTTGTAGATATAATTGTACCTATTTTCTTTGTTTGTGTGGGAGCTAAAACCGATCTACGTGTACTTAATCCGAGCATACCCAGTAATCAAGAAGGACTGATGATCGCCCTCTTTTTAATTACGGTGGCTATTGTTGGTAAGCTGATCACAAGTTGGGCTGTTTGGAAACCTAACCTAAATAAATTAGGTATAGGGGTAGGGATGATCCCCAGAGGAGAAGTAGGACTAGTGTTCGCAGGAATAGGTTCAGCAAGTGGGGCTGTTTCAGAGGCCATTATTGCCGCTATTATTATGATGGTTATCACGACAACTTTTTTAGCACCAATTTGGCTGCGCTCTATCTTTGAAAAATCAGAAGCAGACCAGCCAAATTGAAACCAAGATAGTAGAAAATACGTCTGGTGCTTCTAATGTATTGTCTGTAGAGGGCAATCTCTGTGCGGTTTTATTCCTTACTTCTGACATCTGTTAGTTTCTGTCTCTTGGCTAGCCCTGCTTGGGCTGGTAAGCTGATATTTTGGCGTTTTGATACCAATGAAAACCGATTAGTCTTTACAACAGATGATCGGGTTCAACCTAAAGCCCTGCTGATCAGCGATCCAACACGCATTATCATTGATTTACCCGGCATCCAATTAGACAGACCTCCTGTTAATCAATCAATTGGCAGAGAAATCAAAAGTGTGAGAATAGGGCAATTTGATAAGAACACTACTCGTCTTGTTATTGAATTCGCCCCTGGTTATACAATAGATCCACTGCAAGTCAAGGTTAAAGGGAGCAGTCCGACTCAATGGACGGTGACCTTACCAAACCCCCAACAGCTAGATCCAAACAATACAACTCCTTCCAATCCCTCTTCAGTTAGACCTCAACCATTTCCTAGGAGTGCTGCTAATAATCCTGATTTCCAAGTAACTCGCAATGGAATACTAGTTAATCTCAAGCGCAATGGACCTCGTGATGGAATCATCATTGAACGGAGTAGTGAAGGTGGTACGATTAACATACAACTGAGAGGAGCAGTACTACCTTACAACCTAACCAATCAAAACCTCTCCCTCAATGAAGTAGGCGTGAGTAAGATTAATTTTACTCAGGTTGCTGAAGGTTCTAAAATCACCCTCTCGGTCGCTCCTGATAGTCCAGAATGGGTCGCCGTCTACAGTTCTTTGGGGGGAGTCGTTATCTTCCCAAAGGGAGGCTTTAATGCCACACCTGGGCAGAGCAACCCACCATCAAGCGGGAGAATACCACCACTAAGCAATAGTGGTATTGCTACTATTTCCAGTGTGGAATTGACAGCCAATAACATCCTATTGATTCGTTCAGACCGACCGATGCGCGGTGAAATGACTTGGAACCGTTCAATGGGGGCTTATGAAATCAAAGTTCCTAGAGCGCAATTAGCTGATTCGCCTTCAGGTCCAGTCTTGGGAGAAAATAGCCCGATTTATGAATTACGTCTACGTCAAGAAGTAGACCAGTCGGTGACAATTGTGGTAAAACCAGCCTTAGGGGCGAGGGTTGAGCGCCTAACCCAGCCTAGACCACAATTGTTAAGCTTAGAGATTAGATCCTCTAAAGCTTCACAATCCACTCTACCCCCTCTCGGTAATAATGATTTTCGCCCTTTACCCTTACCGAGAAACCCTTTACCCCCACTTAGACCTCCTATTAATCGAGCTCGTCCTTTAGTAATTCTCGATCCTGGACATGGAGGAAAAGATGCAGGTGCAATAGGACTTAGGGGAATTCAAGAAAAAGACATCATTCTCTCAATTTCCCAACAAGTTGCCCAACTCTTAGAACAAAAGGGCGTGCAGGTCATCCTTACCCGCAATAGTGACTTCTTTGTGA
>CASBQB010000031.1 GCA_949127655.1 Chroococcales cyanobacterium PMM_0086
AAAGTGCCACAGAAAAATACCGCCAAATGCCAATATTTGGTAAGGGTGCAAAGGTGTGTTAAGAGCGCACCAGCAGTATCGTGAGGTACTGGCTAGGTAAACCCCGGTTGGGAGCAAGGCAGAGGGACAAGGGTTGGTCTTTTGCCTGTTCCAGATTATTGAGCCGCTTGAGATGACTGGTAACAGTCACCCTAGATAGATAATCTCCCTCTTAAGGGACAACCTTTAAGAGAACAGAACCCGGCTTATGTCTGACTCTCTCCTTCTGATAATAGTGTTAGTTGATCCTCGCCTATATGGGACGTTTTAACCCATTTGAGCGTTTTAGGACGAATGGAAAGACGGGTAGTGATACTGGGAATGACAATAAACCAGTGGATCATGTAGACCATTCCGCCAATAGTCTTTCCCAATAGTTGTAAAGTGTGGCCAAGACTAGGCGTTTGACCAGAAGTCCGCCCAAGACCCTTATACATTCCTAAAAAAGAAAAGGAAAAGATAACCCCAGTCAAGGGAGTTAATAAGGGCGAATGATGGCGAACAATAGTCATCAATAAATCAGGAACTGCTGCTGTAGGTATTATGTATTGAATAAACAGAAAAGTGAGCAGATCAAGTTTTTTCTTGAACCCCATAGGCTGACTCAGAAGTAGTCTCCAGTAATCCAGATAGCGTTGATAACCGCCCTCTGCCCAACGGTTACGCTGGTGCCATAGTCCAACAGTGCTAGTAACTCCTTCTTCTTCGACTTTAGGTTCTAAGCAGAAGCCAATCTTCCAGTCGTCTAAATGTAACCGGATCGTCAAATCTAAATCATCTGTAATTGTTTCTTCATTCCAGCCGCCACAGCTATCTAGTGCCAAGCGTAGGACAAATTGCCCGTTGCCTCTGAGTTCCCCTAGTCCACCACATGAGACCCTTTGCTGTTGATAGAAGCTATCTAAAGCCATTTCTGCGCTTTGTCCCTTCGTCAAAAAGTTAGTCTCTGCATTGACAATAGATTTACGCAGTTGAACCGCCCCCATCTTTTCTTGCTTGAACATGGGAACTACTTTAAGTAAGAGATCAGAGGTAATTTGAGCATCAGCATCAAAAACCCCAATAATAGAGCCTTGACTAAGAGTAAGAAGTTCATTGAGTGCGCCAGATTTACCACCAGTAGACGCTTGATGACGATGGATCACTTTTACTTGAGGATATTGCTCGGCTAATTCATCTAGAATCATAGGAGTTTTATCTGTGCTGTGATCATCGATGATCCAGATTTCATAATTATCTTGGGGATAATCTAGATTACCTAATTGGTTAATTAGACGAGAGATCACGGCTTCTTCATTTTTGGCAGCAACCAGTAAAGATACAGTGGGATACTCATCTAAGATAATATTGGGCTGTAGTAGCGTTGGTTTGGCTCTCAGGATGCGTAAAAGTTGGACTGAGATGACTCCTGTTAAAGTCAAGATAATCCAGGTCCCCCAGGCGACTAAATGTAAGCCAATGGTGACAGTCCAAATAGTAAATAATAGAAAGGCCGCTTTTCTTCTGCGTCCAGCTAAACCTTGAAAGAAATCACTTCGCCATTCTTCTTCTTCCTCTTCTGGGTCTGACCATTCAGAGAGGAGGGAACCTATCGGGTCAAGTTCTTCTGAGGTATCATCGTCTCTCCAGTATTTTTCTGACATATTCTTACTCTTTGAAGTTTGGGATTAGGATTAAACTATCTTCTTGCTACATTTTAGCTAAGACTGTTAGAATTTTTAGGGGATCTTTAAGTCGGTATTCTCTTTTATGAGTAATGTAGTATGGACATTGTTAGCCCTAGGCTTAGCTTCTGTTCTTTGGGTGGAAATTGTCCGAGATCTATATCATGTTTTAGCTCATGCTTGGTCTCCTCTCTATCGTCTTCATGTTTGGCATCATCGTGTTTTTCGCATGGATCTCTCTGTTGCTAGTCCCCTCATCTATCGACAGGCTCACTGGTATAATGATGTCCCTGAAGCAATAGTTATGTTAATGGCGAGCACTATTCCTTGGATTCTAGCAATTGTTGCTCATCTTGATCATGCTTGGCCAGCCTTGACAGGTTCCCTCTACACACTGACTTTTTTAATCACTGCCATCGCTAGGGGATTAGGTGTACCCCATGTGGCTGAATTAACCGATCTCACTCATCGTCCAGGTGCCTTTACCTCTCTGCCTGGACATTGGTCAGTCAACCGTACTTATCATTGGAAACATCATTTTGATAACCAAAATGCCTATTTTTGCGGCACCTTAACTTTTATTGATCAATTGTTAGGTACTTCTGTATCTCTTAAGGGAAAAACAATCGCCGTAACAGGCGCATCAGGAACTCTAGGCCAAGCACTGCTAAAACACCTTCATCTGGCAGGTGCTAAAGTTATAGCCTTGACCTCTAGCGAGACAAATATTCTATTAGAATTAAAAGGTGAAAGTGTTCCTGTTAAAACTATATTTTGGCGTATTGGCGAAGAGTCCGCCTTAACTGAGGTTTTAGCCAAAATTGACATATTAATCCTTAATCATGGTCTCAATGTCCATCAGCAGAGGACTCCTGAAGCAATTGAAAGTTCATATCAAGTAAATACCTTCTCAACCTGGCGACTGTTAGAACTATTTTTAAGTACAGTCCAAACTAATAGAGATATCGCCTGTAAGGAGGTTTGGGTCAATACATCTGAAGCAGAAGTAAGTCCGGCAATAAGTCCTCTTTATGAACTGAGTAAAAGGGCTATAGGTGATCTTGTCACTCTTAGAAGGTTAGATGCACCTTGTGTTATCCGTAAACTTATTTTAGGTCCATTTAAAAGCAAGCTTAATCCCATTGGGCTGATGTCGGCTGACTGGGTAGCTAGTGCTATTGTCAATTTAGCCCGTCGGGACGTACGTAATATTATTATCACAATTAACCCACTTAACTATCTACTGTTCCCTTTGAAAGAGTTCTTTGTCTCAACTTATTTTAAAATGTTTAGTCGCGGCAATAGTTAAAAGGACTAGTCCATGAAAATAACCAAAATAACTTTAGTAAATTTTCGGGGGGCACAATCGCTATCTCTGAATCTTGATCAAAGACTGAATGTGTTTTTTGGTGTGAATGGAGCAGGAAAATCAACAGTTCTTGATGCTATCGCTCTTATGCTTTCCTGGGCCGTTAGCAGAATTCGCTCTGTAGGAGGTTCAGGACAACCTATTTCAATCAGTGACATTACTAATAACAGACCATCTGCCCTCATTGATCTTCTCTGTCAGGATGGAGAGAAGACCATCGAATGGAAGTTAAGCAAAAGTAGATCAGGTTATGGAGCACCTGAAGAGAAAAGCAATCTTGTTAACTTGAATGAATTCACAAAACAACTTCAGGGTAAAATTGCTCAACTTGAAGAAAACATCAACCTACCCTTATTTGTTCATTACACTGTCAACAGAGCCGTTTTAGTTTAAACCTTCTGGTAAAAAATGCTTAACACTGAGTTAATTCTGCCTTCATCTTTAAACAAAGTTCCTTTACCACAAGAATTGCCGCCTCTTGTGATGACTCTCTTTGTCCGTAATGAACTTCTGAGTGCTGTCTTAGAGGCTGTGAGTAAACAGACTTTACTACCTCCAAAAATTATCGCCTTTGTCGATGGCGCTAAAGCAGAAAGACATGAAGCACCTATTAAGCAATGTATTGAAATATTAAAGGAGTTTTCGGCAATTATTCCAGTAGAAATCATTGCTAGGGAAAGCAATTTTGGCTGTGATAACAATGTTTTTGCGGCTTTTAATGAGGTCTTTTCTTCATATAGTGCTATAGTATATTTAGAAGATGACGATCTGCCTAATCCCTATTTCTATGAGAGAATGTGTAGATTATTGCAGGCTTATCAGCCATATCCAAAAATCTTTTCTGTTAGTGGTTATGCCACCATACCCAAAGAGATAAAAGAATTAACTCAAACTGATTTTATTCTATCTAGGCGACTATTTGGTTGGGGGTTGGGACTTTGGGCCGATCGTTGGCAAGAATTGGGCTTAGGTGTTCATTCTCATGGGTATAATCCCTATGGACAGTTTTCTAAAGTTCCTGCAACTATTCAGACTAAACATACGATTGTTAATCAGTTTTTCTTAGAAAAAAATCGGCAGACAGATTGGATAATTACCTTTACTATCGCTACTCTTAATCAAGGAGGAGTGCATATTATCCCCACCAAGTCCTTGATTAAAAATATTGGTTTTGGTCATGCAGAATCAAGTACATATCGAGGTGCAGAAGCAGACTGGGTTAATGCTAATTATGACACTACTTTTTGTCCTGATTCCCTGCCTTCTACTCTAGAATTGATGCCAGAATTAGCGAGAATGTTAACTGGCAAAGAACTGATCGAACATTTTACTAAAACTGGTGGAATCTGGTTTGATAGAGTAGCTTTATCGGATTTTATTAGACGATATCCCAAGGATACTATAACTACTTTACAGTTCTTTGCTAAAAATCTGCCTTTGCTAGTTAGTCGTTTACGGAGAGGTTTGATAGTTTAACTTCTGCGCTTGTGGAGTTCAAGATAGACATCCCGTAGACTGACTTGATGATAAGCCAGTGCGACGAGGGTATGATAGAGCAAATCTGCAGCTTCACAAGCAATCTCTTCTGCATTATCATCTTTACAGGCCATAACTACCTCTGTAGCCTCTTCCCCTATTTTTTTCAGAATCTTATTATCGCCACCTGCTAATAATTTACAAGTATAGGAGTCTTCTACTGGATGGTCTCTTCTAGAACAAATAACCTTAAATATTTCGGATAGTATATCACCTGAGGGAGGGACCTTCCCTTCTTTAGTTTGATGAAAGCAACTTCTTTCTCCTGTGTGACAGGCAATATCCCCAACCTGCTCTATTGATAGTAATAAAGTATCAGTATCACAATCATAACGTAAACCATGCAGGTTTTGAAAATGTCCTGAAGTCGCTCCTTTGTGCCATAATTCCTGCCTAGAACGACTCCAATACCATACTTGACCTGTTTCTAAGGTTTTTCCTAAAGACTCAGCATTCATCCAGGCCATCATTAAAACTGTGCCATCTAGATAGTCTTGTGCAATGACTGGGACAAGTCCTTTTTCATCGTAGCGGATCTGATTGAGATTAACTGTCATCTGTAAATTAGACATAAAAATGAACGATATAGACCTTCAAAGTGATTATACCTTTGGCTGAAGCAGAGTGAAAATAGATTTTTTATAGAGATTATCGTTAAGATAGCAGTAGCAGTAATACCATAAGCAAAACTGTACTCACCATAGTCTAAAAGAAGGAATCGGCGAAACTCTTGGACTCAAAAACAACCATGTTTGAAACTTCTACAAGTCTTGTTGAAGAAAACCCCCTTTCACGGGAAGAGAGAGTTAATCAACTGAGAAACCTCATTGAAACTCTTCGCATTGCAGATGAGATCGCCAGTAAAGGTTATCTAATTACCAGTTCTGAACTAGCTGATTTAATGGATATCAATGCTAGCGCAGTCACCAGTAGGGGTGAAAAATGGTCATGGCGAAATTGGGTTGTTTACCGTGTTAGGCGGGAAGGCAATCAAATTCTTTGGCAACTCGAAAGACTTCTAGAAGTTGGCGAGTAGTTTATTCAAAGGGGATGAGGAGTACTTTTCCTCATCCCCTTTGAATATTAAGTACCCTAGTGCAAAGATCAGCATAACAGAGTATAATAAGTAATCCTATATAGCACTAGGAGCAGCAAAATATGGCTATTTTAACTTTAGAAAATCAAACCACCTATACTAAACTAGAAGAAATAGTCCCTATTTTATCTCAATTGGATGTTCAATTAAATTATTGGACCATAGGAGATAAAGCAGGAGAACTTTTAGCCAAAGATGTCCTCAATGAAGAAGAAAAAGAACAAGTTCTGCAGTCTGTAGACCATTACTTTGAACAGCTTAAAACTACTCAAGGTTATCAAAGTAGAGATCTAATTGTCCTCTACCCTCATCTAGACAACCTTTCTACTCTACTCAATAAATTTGCAGCCTGTCACACTCATGCCGATGATGAGGTACGCTATATCATTGACGGTGAGGCAGTGTTTGGCTTTGTTCTCCCAGATGGAAGTCAAATTGAACTAACTATACAGCCTCAAGAATATATTAACGTTCCCGCTAATACTGAACATTGGTTTCATCTAACCAGTTCTAAAAGAGTCAAGGCAGTGCGTTACTTTACTAATAATGCTGGTTGGGTTCCCGTCTATACAGGTACAGTGATCCGTTTTCCAGCCTTAATAACCGCCTAAAATGAGCATAGAAGTAGATTACCTCTTTCCCCCAGGAACCAACGCCCAAAAGCAAGCAGAAATGATCGCCATTGGACAGACTGCAGGTACTTGGACAGCTAAATATGCCCACAGAGAAGACTCTTTAAAACAATATCTTGGTGAAGTGGTTAGTATAGAGCAGTTAGAATCCGGCTCTATAGTCTCTAGAATTCGCTTTCCCGAAAGAAATGTCACAAATGACATCCCAAGTCTTTTAACCATGATCTTCGGCAAATATTCGATGGCTGGAGCCGCTAAAGTAATAGGGGTACACCTACCTAATGAGTACGGATTAAGACCTAAGTTTGGGATATCTGGGATCAGAGAAAAGTTAGGGGTCTTTGACCGCCCTTTAGTTATGTCTATTTTTAAACCAGCTTTAGGGCTTTCAGCAAGTGACCATGCCGCTATTTTAGAAGAAGTAGCCACAGCAGGCTTAGACTTAATTAAAGATGAGGAACTTTTACCAGACTTACCCTCTGCACCTACTTTAGAACGTCTCCAAGCTTGTCTTAAGGTCTTGGAAAATCTGCAAGCTACAACAGGAAGACCTATGTTATATGCAGTAAATGTCACGGGAAGGGCTGATCTACTCTTGGATAAGGCTCGTCTTCTGGTCAAAAATGGGGCTAATGCTTTACTTTTGAATGTACTCAGTTATGGGTTTTCGGTTCTAGAGGCTTTAGCTAGAGATCCTGAAATACAAGTACCTATTTTTGCTCATCCAGCCCTCGCTGGAGCGCTCTGTGGCTCACCTGATTATGGTCTCTCCTATGGGGTGGTCTTGGGTACACTGATGGCTCATGCAGGCGCAGATGCAGTGTTATATCCAGCTTCATACGGCAACCTGCAACTTAAAGCCGACGAGGAAAAAGAGATCAGAGATATTTTACGCTCTCGAAATGTCTTCCCAGTGCCTTCTGCTGGTATTCGTCCTGCTATTGTTCCACAAGCTTTAAAGGACTACGGGATAGATATGATCCTCAATGCAGGTACAGGAATTATGGATCATCCTGATGGACCTAGTGGAGGTGTGAAGGCTTTTTTTGAGGCTCTTAAAAATGGTATCAATTTTGACTAAAATTAAAGACGATAATTATAACAAGAGTGCCAATATGTCTCCAACCCCTTACACAGATCAGCAGATTAAAGCTTGGTTCCGTGGTCTATTAACTATAGCTTGGGCTGATGGTGATTATACTTCCCAAGAACAGGAGACGATCTCCCAAATTACTCAGGAATTGGCTTTTACAGAATTGGATACTAAAACCTTATCAGAACCGATATCTGGTGCAGAATTGGCTGTCGCTTTTGGGCATAACCAGAACATAGCTGAGAATTTTATTAGAACTGCAGTACTTGTTTCAATAGCAGACGGCATTTACTCACCGCCAGAGTTAGAACTAATACATCAATTCAGTGATGCACTAGGATTAAAATTAGAAGCCCTATCTTCTTTAGATGAAACACTATGTAAACCCAGTACTTCAGATCCAGCTAGTCCGTTAGCAGGAGGAGAAACACATCCCGACTTGCTGCATCCAGTCAAAGACTGGTTAGATGAATTAGAGATAAAAGATCCGCGTTTAGCTCGTTTCTTATGTAAGATGATACCCGCTCAATGTCCTTTTGAAAGAGATATCAGTCTCTTTGGCGGGAAAACAGTGCATATTCCACCCATGTGTAAAATCAACCCACTCTATGACCAGTTAGTGGGATTACGTTTTAGAGCGTTATCTTTTCTAGCAGATAAATGTCAAGAAGATATTTCAGAATATATAAAATAAACTAAATGCAATTCATAGATCAAGCAACCATAGAAGTTTTAGCAGGAAAAGGCGGCGATGGGATAGTCGCTTTTCGTCGAGAAAAATACGTCCCTGCAGGTGGACCATCAGGAGGCAATGGAGGGAAAGGAGGTTCTCTCTATTTAGTAGCAGTAGAGAACCTGCAGACCCTGCTAGACTTTCAATATGCCCGCTCTTTTAAAGCTGAAGATGGGAAAAGAGGCGGACCTAGTAATCGTACAGGGGCCAATGGAGAGGATCGCATCATTAAGGTTCCCTGCGGCACAACAGTCTATGATGCTGATACAGAGGAGATGATCGGAGATTTAATTACCCCTGAACAGACTCTCTGTGTAGCTAAAGGAGGTAAGGGAGGACTAGGAAATCAACATTTTCTCAGCAACCGTAACCGCGCACCTGAATATGCTCTTCCTGGACTAGAAGGGGAAGTTCGTAACCTGCGCTTAGAGTTAAAATTACTAGCAGAAGTGGGGATCATCGGGTTACCCAATGCAGGCAAGTCTACTCTAATTTCTGCCCTTTCTGCAGCCCGTCCCAAAATAGCTGATTATCCCTTTACAACTTTAATACCTAATTTGGGCGTAGTACGTAAACCGACTGGAGATGGTACAGTTTTTGCTGATATTCCCGGACTTATTGAGGGTGCCCATACAGGTGTAGGACTAGGTTATGATTTTCTGCGTCATATTGAAAGAACTCGTCTTCTCTTACACTTAGTAGATCTCACTTCAGAAGATCCCTTAGCAGATTATCAGATTATTCAGGAAGAATTGAAAGCTTATGGTAGAGGTTTAGGAGATCGTCCTCAAATTATTGCCCTGAATAAACTTGATGCTAGCGATGAGACTCTCATAGAAGAGTTAAAGACTAGCTTAGCTACAATGACGACTGATCCTATTTTATTGATCTCAGCCGTCACTAGAAAGGGTTTAGATGAATTGATGCAGGTGGTCTGGGGACGACTTGAACCCCTAGAAGTAAATGCAAGCAGTCACGGCTGATTTTCGATAGCCTCCGCCTCATCGGGTGTAGTGACAGACGTAAAAAGTACGCTCTTCGCTGCACCGACTGCTTCTTTTAAGAAAAGGGGAGGCAAGACTGCTTCACTTGCCAACACCTCTATCCGCTGCTTGAGATCGGAGACTATCTCCGGTTTTTTGTCAGCGAGGTTGGTCGTCTCCGAAGGATCTTGCGCCAGGTTGAAGAGTTCGACACGAGGCGGCAGCGTCACTTGCCAGACGATTTTCCAGCTGCCCTTGCTTAGTGCAGCGCGGAAGGGTTCGATGTTGTAAACAACTTCGCTGCGACTGGATGGCTTGCCTTGGCTGAGGGTCGGCCAGATGTTTAGTCCGTCAAGTGGTTTGTTTTTTTTGCCAGGGGACGCGCCAGCAAGCATAGCCAAGGTTGGGTACATATCTACAACATGGATCGGCTGATTTAACACGGAACCTGGCTTGATGTGTCCCGGCCAGTTGGCCAGGGCAACGATCCGAGTGCCACCCTCGTACAGCGTCGCCTTTCCGTCGCGGAATGGTCCGTTGTCGGCCGGAATGGTGCCCTTAGATGTGTCTACCTCGCCCGTAAACTTAGCCGACCGTGGGCCGCCGTTGTCACTTTGGAAGACGATGAGGGTGTTGTTGCGCATTCCGCGCTTGTCCAGCGTAGCCAGTACCTGGCCAATCTGGTTATCCATAACTGTGATCATTGCAGCGTAAGCGCGACGGTTAGGGTCGGCTATATGCTTATACTGGTCAAGATACTCTGGCGGTGCTTGATAGGGGGCATGGGGTGCGGTGAATGCTAGGTAAAGGAAGAGCGGGGTCTTTGGATCATGCTCCCCGATCAGCTTCACTGCGTCCTGACCAAGCAAATGGGTCACGTAGCCTTCTTCCTTGACTAACTCGTTGTCTCGATACCAATCAATCTTCCCGTGAGCCGAGTGAGTGAAATAGTCGATCTCGCCAAGAAGTGGACCGTACTGATAATCGAAACCCCGTTGTCGAGGCCAGTACTTGCGATCGGCATGACCGAGGTGCCACTTGCCTAGAATAGCCGTCTTGTAGCCCACCTCCTTCAGCGCTTGTGGCAGTAGCCACTCATCGGTAGCTAGACCATAAGTACCAGCAGAGGGAATCACTGCAGTTTGCAGTCCATAACGGTGAGGATATCTGCCAGTCATCAGTGCTGCCCGTGTTGGCGTGCACATGGGCTGGGCATAGAATTGTTCAAATCGTACCCCACTCTGGGCGAGCTGATCGAGGTTCGGCGTTTGAATGTCAGAGCCGTGGAATCCGACATCTTTCCATCCCTGGTCGTCCGACATAATGTAGATAATATGGGGGCGGAGGGAAGGCTGCTGGGCTATAGCCGACGGCCACCATCCAAAACCACTGAAAAAAAGCGCCAAAATGAAGACAATGAGGAATAATACCGAACTCACGCCTAACCTCCTTTGTTTTTTAAAATATTAGTACATTATACAAGTTATAGTGAGTCAAGAAACTCACGATATTTCAAGTTTAGATCCGTAACAATTGAGCAGAGATAATCTAACCCATAAATTATTTTTTTATTCTGTACTAAAAAATAATTTATCTAATATTTTACTACTTATTGATGTAAGTAATCGTGTAAAACCACTTATGATGTGATTAAAGTTAACATTTATGTGATTGAACAAAACAGCTTTAATCTAAGGTATGAGGAGATAAAACGAGGTTGAAACATTTTCGGTATTTTGCCCCATTAATTTCTTGTGCTCAAATTATTGTAGGTGTTGTGTGTCTACTTTTTCCTGCTTCTGTTCTAGCTAATTCAATCCCAGAAGAACAACATGAACAGACAGAGATGATTACTCTTAGGTGGTTGACTCAAAATATGGACTTATTTGCTGCTTATAAAGCTAATTTAGGCTATGTTTGGAGCTAAAAATTGTCTAGCAATAATATCAACCTCTAATTCTTTGTTTTAATGGCTTCAGTAAGTTGGTCAGGAGTTAGAGAGCGCAGGATGTACATTTGTAGAGGCTTTTGACTAATGCTAGAGAGCGCCGATGGCTCTAGATAAGCTTTAAATTCAGTCTGATTGTTGAGATAGGTATTAAAAAAGGCTAGACTTAAGACTTGAAGGTACTTATGTGCTAAATCGGGAGCAGGTCCGACAATTATTGCAGGTAAATCATTTGTTCCTTCTAAGAAAGAAAGATGAGTACTATTGTTAATCAGTACTAAGTACTTATCTGATTGAGTCAACCAGGTAAAGGGGCGAATTTGTTCAGGGATAGCGGGAGCAAAAATATCAGCGCTACCACTAATCATCATTAGAGGAGTCTTCATAGATCCCATACTCTGTTGGTCGAAGATGGGGTTCGTTACAGGATTAACAGCAATGACAGCTTTAATGCGTTCATCTTGCATATTCTCAATGGGAGGGATACCATTGACCCCACGACATTGCCAGATTAAGGCAGGATTGAAGGTTAATTGGTAGGGATCTGCTAGGGTCTGACAAGCCTTAGTTACGTTTGACCAAGCGGTTTGACTCCCACCAATACCAAGGGAGGTATAGCCGCCTAAAGATTGCCCTAACATCCCCACGTTAGTTAGATCGAGTTTTCCTTTCCAAGCGGCATCCGATTTAACTTTTAATTCTACGGCATTGAGAACTGAGGTCACATCTAGGGGTTGTTGCAGCCAAGCGTTAGGCTTTGGAATTGTATCTAAACCTGCTAGTTCTTGCCAAATACGTTGAGCATCAGTTTGGGGAAAGTCAATGGCTATGATGCCAAACCCATGAGAAGCTAAATGTTTCGCCACGTAACCAAAAGCCCCAATATCTGAGTTTAAACCTGGTGCTACAACAATTACAGGAGCGGGTTTATTGAGATTATTGGGTATGTAGACTTGAGCAATAATTGGTTCTTGGTTAGGTCGGTTCACCGTGACGCTTTCCTGTCGCCAAGTTACTTGACCTGGTTGGGTTAATTTCTCTATCGGAGTTGGCAATTTAACTGAAGATTGAGATACGCTTTGTTGATCTAGCCAACTAAAGACTCGATCGGTTTGATTGAAAAATTCATCGGCTGAATTAACAGTGTTGATAACGGTGGGTAAATTGACCCTAATATTTGGCAAGCTATATTGACGTAAAACATTGATGATCGTTAGTCCCTTGGGATCTTCGGCAGCTGTAATTAAGGCTCCTTTTAGGGCGGGTTTACTTTCATCGGGTGGGCTATTAATGATTTTAATTACTTGAGCTAGTACTTCTTGACCTATTTCTGTTCTAAAGAAGTTATAGACTTCATCAGCATTGACCGGAAAAGGCTTATTTAGTAGTTCCCTGAGTTTTGTTAACTCTTGGGGTGTGACTTTTTGAGCGTAATAGGCAAAGCTAGGGGTGATTTTCCCTTCAAGAGCGAAGGTTTCTAAGTCTTGGATGGAAATATAAAATTCGCCAAATGGCGGGTAGTTAAAGGTAATCTGTTCTGCTGCTAAGACAGGAGAAACCACTAAACTTGATAAAATTCCTAGACTAACCTTTAACAAAAACCTAGATAAAATCTTAAACATGTTTTTTATAATTATTTTAACTTGTCATTAAAGGCAACAATGCCTAACCTCAGATTACAATAGAACATAAAAACTTATATTCAAAGGTTGATTCTTCATTAAGAAGATTCCGTCAGACGATATTGTAACCTTAACGGTGTGACATACTACCTTAAGATGTAAAATTTTATTACAAAACTAAACTTTTCTGTGAGTGAACAAAATAGCCTTATATGTTAGGTATGAGGAGATAAAACGATGTTGAAAGATTTCCGGTATTTTGCCCCATTAATTCCTCGTGCTCAAATTATTTTAGGTATTTTGTCTCTACTATCTCCTGCGGCTGTTCTGGCTAATTCAATCCCAGAAGAACAACCTGAACAAATTTCGCAGATTTCAAGTGAGCACCAAAAGATTGAGCCATCTCTGGGATTGGCAACAAAGATAGGGGAGTCCATCACAGAACATCAGTCACAGGACATGGACTCTACAAATTTAGCAGAGGTAGATTCTCAAACTCCACAACCTTCTTTAGAAGAATCGCCTACTGAAACCCTCAATTTTGAACAACAGAGCGATCAATGGCATTTTAAAATACAGCCTTATGCGACCATCCCTATAACTACTTATGGCAATGCAACGGTCAAGGGACGCACTGTGGATTATCATCAGGATTTGGGGGACATCTTAGAAACCCTTCGAGTGACAGCTAGTGGTCGCGTTGAAGCTTGGCACAATGATTTAGGCTTTATTATTGACGCATATTATGTGAGTTTGAATGGAGGAGGAATTAAAACCTCTCCCCGTTCTTCTGAGACTAGTCTTCAATCTACGCTCACTTTTGACCAAGGTATTTATGATTTTGCCCTAAGCTATCACTTAGGTGCTCCGGCTATGTATAGCTTGCCTGAAAAGCCTTCAAAGAAAACATTCCCGCAAATTTGGTTTGAACCGATAGCTGGGGTTCGTCTTAATGCGCTTACTTCTAGTATTAATAATAATTTAACCTTTGGAAGAATTGACAGAAGCTTTGAGAAAACCTTCAATGGGGGGCGAACTTGGTTTGAACCAATGATTGGCGGGAAAATAGGAGTACAAATTTCTGACCCAGTGACTCTCTGGGTAAGGGGGGATGTCTCTGGTTTTGGATTAGCAGGAGATACTGATTTAAGTTGGAATATAATAGCTGGTGCAGACTGGTGGGTGACTCAGACTGTATCGCTTCAGCTTGGCTACCGTTTCTATGAGATTAATTATAGGAATGGGACTGGTAACAATGCCTTTGGCTTAGAAGAGAGTTTCAACGGACCCTATCTCTCGGCAACTTTCAATTTTTAACAGGAGATAACTTAAATGATTTCTATTAAAAAATTAAGTCCAATCATTTTAGCCTGTCTTACTGCAATCTCTGTCCCAACAGTTACTCAAGCAGAAACTTTACCAGACATTGTACCTCAAGCACAGAGTATCTTGCAAAAGTCTAGCGATTTTTTAAAAAAACAACCATCTTTGAGATTTCAAGCAGAGATCACCTTTGATGATGTACTTCCACCAGCCTTTAAAATTCAATACAATGCTACCATTCAAGTAATGGTACGTCGTCCTAATGGTCTACGTGTAGAGTATCGGGGTGATCGCCGAAATGCTGACTTTTATTACAATGGAAAGACCTTAACCCTCTGGGATAAAACAGCCAATGTATATGGAGTCGTAGCCACTCCAGCAACGATTGATGCTACTCTCTCTGGTGTTATAGATAAATATGATTTCTCACTCCCTCTAGCTGATTTTCTCACAAGTAATCTCTATAAGACACTGACTGAGAACGTCAAAACGGGTTATTATGTGGGTATGAGTCTAGTTGCTGGTGTGCCTACTCACCATCTAGTATTCAGTCAAGATAATATTGATTGGCAGATTTGGATCGAAGATGGCAAACAACCCCTGCCCCGTAAAATAGTAATTACTTACAAAAATCTGCCCGGTTCTCCTCAATATACGGCCATTTTTTCAGAATGGGACTTCAACCCACTAGAGGAAAGTCTCTTCACCTTTACCCCTCCTAAGCAAGCAGTACGAATAGAAGTTTTACCCGTGGCAAATCAATAAAAGGAGATTCATCCCATGAAAGACCGATCTAAATTCAAGTTAGTTTCTCTAGTAGTTCTTGTAGCAGGCTTGTCTATCTCTAATCAGGCTGCATATAGTCGTGGTTTTGGTGGTGGCGGTTTTAGAGGTGGTGGAGGAGGTTTTGATCGTGGTGGAGGAGGGGGAGATTTTCACGGACAGGGTTCTGTCATGCACTCAGGTGATGAGTATAAGCCTCCTACAACAAGTGGTCAAAGTTACCAGCAAAACAGATCAAATGACCAACAGACTCGCACAAGTAACTACAATAATGCTGAACAAACGCGCACTAATAATGTAAATAGTGCTGAACAAACGCGCACTAATACTAATAGCGTAAACAGTCAAACGCGCACTAATAATGTAAATAGTGCTGAACAAACGCGCACTAATAATGTAAATAGTGCTGAACAAACGCGCACTAATAATGTAAATACGGCGACTAACCATTGGAACAACAGCTATACAAACAATGGAAGTTATTATGGGGGTTCAGGATGTTGTGGGGGTTGGGGAGCGGCTGCAGGTGGGTTAGCAGCAGGCGTGGTTCTGGGTGCGTCACTCAATTCTATGCCTGCCGGCTATATTCCTGTTACCTATAATCAACAAAACTATTACTATCTCAACGGAAGTTACTACATACCTAGTAGTTCAGGTTATACGGCTGTAGCTCCTCCGATAGGAGTAAATATCGAAACCTTACCCTCTGGCTATACTACAATCTATGTCAAGGGAAATAGTCAACCCTATTACTACGCTAATGGCTTTTATTATGGGGAAAAATTAGGGCAATATGTAGTAGTTAGCCCACCTAAAGGCGCAATGGTTCCTTATCTTCCCCAAGGATACACAACAACAACCCTAAATGGCGTTACTAACTATCAATATGCTGGCGTTACTTATCGTCCCTACTATAGCAGCGGTGAATTAGTTTATGTTGTTAACTAGAAGATTGTCCAGGATAAGGCGCTCAGCACTAGCTTTATTGATGGTCACTATGGGTGTAAACTCATTCATTTTAATATCTACAAATAACAGGGCAAATGCTCAGAGTATTCAGCTATCCCAAACAGCACCACTCACACTAACAGCCCTACAAAATATCTCCTATAATATTCCCGAACTAGATCAAGTAACCTTGACAAATGGGGTGTTTAAATCGGCTGATGAGTCAGATATTGTAGTCAGAATGAGTAAGCAAATTGCTATAGGCTCTCTTAAAGGCAACAATGTCAAGAATGCTGCTGCTACAGTCCTCTGGGTGACCCAAAAAGGGGCAAAACCCTCCTTCTATCTAGCGGTAGTTTTGAATGAAAATGGACAACTCAATAATGTAGATACAATTCCTTTGCTGCATGGCTTTTC
>CASBQB010000032.1 GCA_949127655.1 Chroococcales cyanobacterium PMM_0086
ATTTTAACGTGCAAATAACCACAGATAGGGATAATTTGGCTAATCTTTTGGCTTCTGCCATGATGACTGGGTATTTTCTTGGACAGGTAGAACAGAGGAAAGATTTAGACAAAGCTTGGACAGATGCTGATTCTCTCAAAAAAGACTAGACTTTCGTGATCCTGTGTGAATTTTTCCCCAATTTAGCAGCTTATTTGGTAATTTTGATCTTATCTAGATTTTTCTTAAATTTGTGATTGAAAGATTAGGAAAGTTATTAAGTAATGAGACAAAAATATTTATACACTGGTTTGATGCTATACAACGCTTGAGCGCCCTAATTTTATGTAATTAATTATGTGCAACTACTTATATAACAACAGATCTCATCATCTAAAAAACCACCGTCTAGCAAGTGCAATAGCAGATTGTGTGTTCTACGTAGTGGTAGCCGCCCGTTAACGTAGCTTGCCCGCCGAAGGCGGTAGTTAGCCCGTAGGGTAGCAGGAAGTGAACTCTAAGCCTATCTACAAACAACTTCTGTTGTTTGGGTAAGTTTCATGTAGCGGACAGTTGAACAATTTGCTCAACTGTCAGATTCAATTCTGGAAAAGTAGATGATCTTATTTGGTTATTACCAGTGAATTGACTACCTCAACAATTAGTTTAACTGACTGGGCATTTTCAATAACTGATTCACTCTGCTACAACTTTAAACCAATTAATCCCTCTATAATTCTTTCATCACTTCATCTTCTCCATTAGCTAACCAAGTTGCAAAATGTCTAGCTAAAGGGGGAGCTAATAAAATAGTACTTGTCAAGCCACAAAAGAGAAATATTCCTTCCCATCCTGTAACTTTGCCTACTTGAGGACGATTAGGATCTCTGGTAAAAGCAACTAGACATTGATGCCTAGTTACTGGTAAACTGCCCAAAAAAGGCAAGACCTGACTAATTCCCTCTCTGATTTTTTCTTCGCTCCACCTAGCATCACTAACAGCTTGAGGATCAGTAATAATATGACTCACCTGCCCTAAATATAAACTACCATCAAGAAACTGCACTGCTCCAATATCCACAACACTAGCAATAGTTTCTGGACTATTAGTCGACCAAAGAAACTCTGACTCAGGTTGCGTTACTCTCGACTCTAAATCAAAACGTTTCATCCGCGCAGGCATAATGATACTTTTTAATTTGAGATCTTTTTGTGGCGCTATCTTTAAAACATCAGAATGATTAAAATAGATCCCACTAGAAATACCCACTCTTTGCAATAGAGAACGACTTAAACCACCAGAACAAATGATCGTCTGTGGACTATAGTATGTTGTTGAAGAAGTGATCACTCCTTGGATCTGCTTTTCTTGATAGAGTAATTGAGTAACAAGTTCATAGCATATTTCTCCACCCAGTCTTTTAAATGCCGCTTGATAGGCCGCATTAACCTTAAGAGGATGTACATGACCATGAGGTAATTTTAGAGCACCTGAGAGGGCATGAGGATTCAAGAGAGGTTCAAGTTGACAAGCACTTTCTACAGTTAATAATTCAGGAGTAACCGAAAAATGATTATACTGAGAGAGTATTTCTACTGGGTGATCCTGGGCATTGATCGTCAAGAGGAGATCTAATTCTCTAAATTCAAGATCTTGTTCTAATTCCCTCTCTAACTGACGATATAGTTCAATACCTTCTTGAAAGAGACCAGACATCAAGTCAGTGGTTCCACTCCAATAAGCTAGTCCCCCATAACTATAAGTTGTCGCATTCTGGTTGAAGCGGTCTTTTTCTAGCAACAAGACTCTATACTTTTGTTTTACTAGTTCATAGGCTAAAGCTGATCCAGTGATTCCCCCTCCAATTACGATACAGTCGTAAGTTGTGTATTTATTCATTGATATTCATGTCACAAGTTATTGAAATTCTCTCGGCTGAGGAAATACGGCGTACTATTACTCGTTTAGCATCTCAAGTCATCGAAAAATCAGGTCAGCTTTCTGATCTAGTGCTTTTAGGTATTTATACTCGCGGTGTTCCTTTAGCACATTTAATTGCTCAACAGATAGAAGTTCTCGAACCTCTAAAGGTTCCAGTGGGTGCTTTAGATATTACCTTTTATCGGGATGATTTAACCCGTAATCGCACTAGAACCCCTGCTAAAAGTAGAATTCCTCTTGATTTAACAGGTAAAGTTGTCGTTTTAGTAGATGATGTCATCTATAAAGGAAGGACTGTTCGGGCTGCCCTGAATGCCATTACAGAGTATGGTCGTCCTGCCTCAATTCGTCTGTTGACTCTAGTTGATCGAGGACATCGAGAAGTACCTATACATCCTGATTATACAGGTAAAAAGCTGCCTACCTCCAGCGAAGAGCAAGTTAAAGTCTCTCTACAGGAAACTGATGGACGCTATGCGGTAGAGTTAATTAAAGGGTAATACCTGTACTAAATATCTTCCTAAGTCTAAATGCCTTAAAAATCATAAATGAGCATATATACCTAAATAAGAAAATAGCCATCAAGATATTAAATTTTATTAACTATGAGATTAAAAAGAATGATTGCATTTTATATTGCCAAAGGTGACAAGGTTCTCTATGCTTAACTTAAGCGTGTTAATTTGCCCACACCCGTAAGATGAGAGAAATTTAAAAAACCTTCTCAGAAGAAAATACGGCTGGTAACGAGCTAAAAATTCGCGGTCAACTAAAAGACTGAGAAAAATAGAAATTCGAGCAAAAAAGTTAGCTTTAAAAAGATCAACGAGGAAATCAAAAAAATGTCAATTGCCGTAGGAATGATAGAAACACTGGGCTTTCCAGCCGTGGTAGAAGCGGCCGATGCAATGGTTAAAGCAGCCCGTGTTACCCTAGTAGGGTACGAAAAAATCGGCAGTGGTCGTGTCACAGTAATAGTCAGAGGAGACGTTTCAGAAGTACAAGCTTCAGTCTCAGCAGGAATGGAAGCTGTAAACCGCGTCCATGGTGGAGAAGTGTTATCGACGCACATTATCGCACGTCCTCACGAAAACCTGGAATATGTCTTACCAATTCGCTATACAGAAGAAGTAGAACAGTTTAGAACCTATTAAACCCGCTCAATTTAAGTATAAAACTGGAGTATTGAATCATGTCAATTGCCGTAGGAATGATCGAAACACTAGGCTTTCCAGCCGTAGTAGAAGCAGCAGACGCAATGGTTAAAGCAGCCCGTGTGACCCTAGTAGGGTACGAAAAAATCGGCAGTGGCCGTGTCACAGTAATAGTCAGAGGAGACGTTTCAGAAGTACAAGCCTCAGTTTCAGCAGGCATACAAAACGTCAAGCGAGTCAATGGTGGACAAGTACTATCTCACCACATCATTGCCCGTCCCCAAGAAAACCTAGAATACGTTCTACCTATTCGGTACACAGAAGCAGTAGAACAATTCCGTGAAAGCGTTAATCCTCAACCCCTTCGCAGAATATAACCGATTTAGATGCAAATTGCTAAAGTGCGGGGGACTGTTGTCAGCACCCATAAAACACGTTCATTAGTCGGAATAAAGCTCCTGTTAGTGCAATTTATAGACGTAGAAGGGAAATTATCACCCGACTATGAAATAGCAGCAGACATAGTAGGAGCGGGGATCAATGAATGGGTACTAGTGACAAGAGGGAGTGCAGCCCGAAAAGAACAAGGGAACGAAGAACGCCCGATAGATGCGATGGTCATCGGGATTATTGATACAGTCTCATTAGACAACAGTTCACTGTACAGCAAGAAAGATGCAGAACGGGTCGGTAACTAAATTGATCACTAAACAAACATAGAGGAATTAAGAACAATGGCAGTCAAAACGGCTGCGGCTATCTCGACTCCTTTAAAGAGAGCAGAAATTGACCCCACGGCCATAATACATTCTTGCGCAGATGTCGTAGGTGAAGTGAGAATTGGCGCTCATGTTGTCATAGCGCCCGGAACCTCACTCAGAGCAGATCAAGGAAGACCCTTTGCCATCAGTCAAGGAACGGTGATCCAAGAAGGGGTACTTATTCATGGTCAAGAAACTGGCAAGGTTCTCGGTGATGATGGACAAGACTACTCAGTCTGGATAGGTAAACAGGTCGGTTTAGGGCATATGGCACTGATTCATGGCCCAGTATATATAGGCGATCAGTGCTTTGTGGGCTTTCGTTCCACCCTATTTAATGCCAGAGTGGGTCAAGGCAGTATCATTATGATGCACGCTTTAGTACAAGATGTGGAAATTGCCCCAGGTAAGTTAGTTCCTTCTGGTTCAATAGTGACCAGTCAAGAACAAGCAGATCGGTTACCCGATATAAGACCAAAAGATCGGCAGCTAGTAGAGCAAATTATGCAGCTAGCAGAAGCCACAAAAGAGCTATCTATAGATACTCAGAAACAATATAAAAAATTGGTGAATAATATGAGTTTAACAACAGAGATCAAAGAGCAGATCCGCTCACTTCTCAATCAAGGCTACACTATAGGAGTAGAACACGCAGATAAAAGACGCTTTAAAACAAGTTCCTGGCTAAGTTGTGGCACAATTACCAACAGTCGCTTAGATCAAGTAATACAACAATTAGAAGGTTATCTAGCAGAATATGCAGGTGAGTATATTCGTCTGATTGGGGTTGATAGCAAACTTAAAAAACGAGTCCTAGAGACAATCATTCAACGTCCTGATGGATCACAAACACCGAGCGCTGCTAAAAAAAGCACAGGACAAACAGCCACCAAACAGAATAGCCCATCTTCTGCTGCAGTAGATAATAATATTGCCTCTCATGTTCGTTCATTACTGGCTCAAGGCTGTAAAATTTCTACAGAACACGCCAATATACGCCGTTTTAAAACTAGTTCCTGGCAAACAGGCGGAGTCATTGAGTCCAAAAAAGAAGGCGAAATACTCAATGCTCTTAGTAACATCATGGCGGAAAATCAAGGAGAATATGTCCGTCTAATTGGCATTAATCCAACTGCCAAACGCCGAGTTTTAGAATTGATCATTCAGCGTCCTGGAGAAACTAGCACATCATCTTCCTCTAATACTAGTAATGTAACTCACTCTTCCAGTAATCCTAGTACACTGAGTGCAGAGATAGTACATCAAGTGCGCTCCCTACTACAACAAGGCTATAAAATAGGCACAGAACACGCAGATAAGCGCCGCTTCAAAACCAGTTCTTGGAACAGTTGTAGTCCTATAGAATCCACAAGAGAAGCTGACGTACTGCAAGCTCTAGCCACTTGTTTAGTTGAACATCAAGGAGAGTATGTACGCCTACTGGGAATTGATACTAAAGCTAAACGCAGAGTTCTAGAAACCGTTATTCAACGCCCTGGCGAAACCGCACAACCAGTATCTAGTCATGCTCAAACCGCTACTAAAGTAGAGAGCCACGCAGTTTCTTATAATGGTAACGGTAACGGTCACAGCAGTATAGATAATGACACCCTAGCTCAAGTGCGCTCACTACTGCAACAAGGCTATAAAATCGGTACAGAACACGCAGACAAGCGCCGCTTTAAAACCAGTTCTTGGAACAGTTGTAGTCCTATTGAATCAACCCGAGAAAATGACATAATAGCAGCCTTGACTACCTGCCTACAGGAACATTCAGGAGAATACGTTCGCTTGATTGGTATTGATACTAAAGCTAAGCGCCGTGTTTTAGAAACAATTATTCAACGTCCCTAAATCTTTGTAGGGACTGCCCTTGCTGTAAAACTATGCGCCTATCTGCTATTAGACCAATTACTCATTCCGAGGTCTACATATTCGGCAATGTCACAATCGACGAGGGAGCAGCAATCGCACCAGGGGTGATTTTACAAGCTGCCCTCGGAAGTAGCATTGTCATTAAAGCAGGCGCTTGTGTGGGGATGGGGACTATTATTACCGCTAATGGCGGCACAATAGAAATTCAAGCAGGCGTTATCCTGGGGGCGGGAGTTTTGATCGTGGGAAAAGGCAGAATTGGTGCCAATGCCTGTATTGGTTCTGCTACCACAATCTTTAATAGCTCAATTGAACCTTCTACAGTGATCTTGGCTGGCTCTTTAATTGGTGATCCCTCCCAGGAAATTATGGCAACCTTAGAACCTGAACCACCCACGCAAGAAAAGGTCCAAGACCCTTGGATTGAAACTTCTTGGGAAGTAGCTCCAGAGGCCCCTAATCATACAGTAACATCTACCACCCCAAATCAACCAGAACAAATTAAAACCCCAGTTGTTGGTCAAGTCTATATCAATCAACTTCTAGTTACACTTTTCCCAGATCGTCAATCTCTTAACAATTCTTAGTCTAATCTTTTTTAATTACTTAATAAAAAGTAATTAAATATCTATCTACAAAAGATAAATATTGTCTTTTGAAAGAGGTTATTGTCTCTTTTTAATTGCTTAGAAACCATATAGAGCAATGATGAGAAAAATTAATAGATAAGCTAAAAAAAAACAATCTAAAAAACAATAATTAGATAAAAAGTGTGATAAGATGAAACAATCAAGAGATAGATAGTCAAAAGATATCGAGGGAGTAAAGAGACATCAAGTCACCTGAAACCTGTAAAAAAATACTAAATATGGAGGAATCGCCCAATGGTACAAACTAAATCCGCAGGGTTCAAAGCGGGTGTACAAGACTACCGTTTAACCTATTACACCCCAGACTATACCCCAAAAGATACTGATATTCTAGCTTGCTTCCGAGTAACCGCTCAACCTGGTGTACCACCAGAAGAAGCAGGAGCCGCAGTAGCTGCAGAATCTTCTACAGGAACCTGGACAACAGTTTGGACAGACCTACTAACAGACTTAGATCGTTACAAAGGTCGTTGTTATGACATTGAGTCCATCCCAGGCGAAGACAATCAATTTTTTGCCTTTATCGCCTACCCCCTAGACCTTTTTGAAGAAGGCTCAGTAACCAACCTGTTAACCTCTCTAGTAGGAAACGTTTTCGGATTTAAAGCCTTACGTGCCCTACGTTTAGAAGATTTACGCATCCCTGTTGCGTACATGAAAACATTCCAAGGACCACCACACGGGATCTCAGTGGAACGTGACAAACTAAACAAATATGGTCGTCCTCTCCTAGGCTGTACGATTAAGCCAAAATTAGGACTCTCTGCTAAAAACTATGGACGCGCAGTCTATGAATGTTTACGCGGTGGTCTAGACTTCACCAAAGACGACGAAAACATCAACTCACAACCCTTCATGCGTTGGCGCGACCGCTTCCTCTTCGTTCAAGAAGCGATTGAGAAAGCACAAGCTGAAACCAACGAGATTAAAGGACACTATCTAAACGTCACAGCAGGAACCTGTGAAGACATGATGACAAGGGCCCAATTCGCTAAAGAAATTAAAACCCCGATCATCATGCACGACTACATAACTGGTGGTTTTACTGCTAACACCAGCCTAGCTAAATACTGTCGTGAAAATGGACTGCTCCTCCACATTCACCGCGCTATGCACGCAGTTATTGACCGTCAAAAAAATCACGGTATTCACTTCCGCGTTCTAGCTAAATGTTTACGTATGTCCGGTGGAGACCACCTACACTCTGGAACCGTTGTCGGTAAGCTAGAAGGTGAACGCGGTATCACTATGGGTTTTGTTGACCTCATGCGTGAAGACTACGTAGAAGAAGATCGCGCTCGTGGTATCTTCTTTACTCAAGACTATGCCTCAATGCCCGGTGTAATGCCAGTCGCTTCTGGTGGTATTCATGTATGGCATATGCCAGCACTAGTGGAAATCTTCGGCGATGACTCCTGCTTACAATTCGGTGGTGGTACACTTGGACACCCATGGGGTAATGCTCCAGGTGCAACAGCTAACCGCGTAGCCCTAGAAGCTTGCGTTCAAGCACGTAACGAAGGACGCTCTCTAGCGCGCGAAGGTAACGATGTAATCCGTGAAGCAGCTCGTTGGAGTCCAGAACTAGCTGCAGCCTGCGAACTCTGGAAAGAAATTAAATTCGAGTTTGAAGCAGTCGATACCATCTAAAAGATCTGTTGTTAGTGTGTCATAAACCACTAACAACCCTTCAGGGGAATAGGTAGGTTTGATGTATCCAAAAAAAGTTGCCGAAGACACCGCTCAAGTTTTACATAGTTATCTGACTTATCAAGCTGTTAGAACAATTATTGACCAACTAGCAGAAACAAACCCCCCTCAAGCCCTTTGGCTCACTCAATATACTTCTACTAAGAACATCCAAAACGGTGAAACTTATCTAGAAGGGTTAATGAGTGACCATAAGGA
>CASBQB010000033.1 GCA_949127655.1 Chroococcales cyanobacterium PMM_0086
AGTCCTGAACCAACTTTAGCTAGTTCTAAGTGCATTTTACGGAATTGTGGCGTTTGATAACAACAATTTTCAATAACTAGTCTTTCCCCTTCTAGTCTTCCTTCAATATAACCTAAATCATCAGGAAGATTATAGGGAGACAGTTCTAGACGATTCCAAGCCGAAATTATCTCATCTGCTAACTGAGCAATAAGTGGGTGTAGGGAAGATTTTAATGTGTCTGACATACTAGATCATCAAGTCTATACCTTCAGATTATCCTATAGACTATCCTTATATTTTCTTATTCTTCTTCAATTTTGTCAGAAAAGTTATTTTTTAGTCTGAGCAAATTTGGGACAACTACTGGTTTTTTTTGATAATTTGTTACAAAATAGTAAAGTAAAATATCATTACGTCATGCTGAACCTAGAGACTATTCATTCTTTGACCGTACAATCCCTAGATGAGAATGATTCCTTTGTTAGAAGACATATTGGAATCAATGCTAATGACTTACAAGAAATGCTCGAAGTTCTGGGATTTGCTGATCTAGAGCAGATGATCGCATCAGCTATTCCAGCTTCTATTAGACTAGAAAAGCGGTTGCATCTTCCGGTAGCAGAGAGTGAAAGTGAAGCTTTAGCAACACTTAAAGCCATCGCCAAACAGAACGAGATTTTTCAATCTTTGATCGGGTGCGGTTATCATAATTGTCACACTCCAGGGGTGATTCAACGGAATATTTTAGAAAATCCAGGTTGGTATACTGCCTATACACCATATCAGGCCGAAATTGCCCAAGGTAGACTAGAAGCACTGTTAAACTTTCAAACATTAGTAGTTGATTTAACAGGACTAGAAATAGCTAACGCATCACTTTTAGATGAAGGGACAGCAGCAGCAGAAGCAATGACCCTGAGTTATGGAGTTTGTAAGAGTCAAGCAAGAGCTTTCTTTATTTCAGAAGAATGTCATCCTCAAACTATTGAAGTAGTAAAGACTCGTGCCATTCCTCTAGGGATAGAGATCATTATAGGAAATCACCAAGAATTTGACTTTACAGTACCTATTTTCGGTGCTTTACTACAATATCCCAGCACAGAGGGGATTATTTACGATTACAGCGAATTTATTCTCAAAGCACATCAAGTAAAGGCTTTAGTCACAGTTGCAGCAGATCTCTTAAGCTTAACCCTTCTAAAACCTCCAGGTGAATTCGGAGCAGATATCGCGGTTGGAAATACACAACGCTTTGGGGTACCATTAGGTTATGGTGGGCCACACGCTGCCTATTTTGCCACAAAAG
The DNA here is from genome assembly GCA_949127655.1 of Chroococcales cyanobacterium PMM_0086. Classification (GTDB taxonomy): domain Bacteria; phylum Cyanobacteriota; class Cyanobacteriia; order Cyanobacteriales; family Microcystaceae; genus CAISPN01. The sequence goes on from CASBQB010000033.1 coordinate 1,289, forward strand.
ATACTTATAAAAGACAGATACCAGGCAGGATAGTAGGAGTTTCTAGGGATAAAGAAGGAAAAAGAGCACTACGTCTAGCCCTACAAACCAGAGAACAACATATTAGAAGAGATAGAGCAACTAGTAATATTTGTACGGCACAAGTCCTTCTAGCGGTGATTGCCTCTATGTATGCGGTTTATCATGGACCTGATGGACTATTCAAGATAGCTAGAAAGATTCATCTTTTAACAGTTATCTTAGCAGAGGGCTTAAAACTGCTCAATTATAAGCTCAAAGCAGATGTATACTTTGATACCCTAGCAGTGAAGGTAGAGTCTACAGAAGAGATTTTACAGACAGCAGAAGCCCACAAAATCAACTTACGCTATTTAGATGCAACCACAGTCGGGATAAGTTTAGATGAAACAACCAAATTAGAAGATCTAGAGACTCTTTGGCAGATTTTCGCTCAAGGTAAAAGTGTCTCCTTTAGTATCGATCAGTTATTGCAGACTGGTGAAATAGAGTATCCCGCTACATTAACTCGTCAAAGTGATTATTTAACAGAGCCTGTCTTTAACCGTTATCATTCAGAAACTGAACTTCTGCGCTACTTACATCAGTTAGAGAGTAAAGATCTAGCCCTCAATACCTCTATGATACCTCTAGGATCTTGTACGATGAAGTTAAACGCTACAGCCGAGATGATCCCCATCACTTGGCCAGAATTCTCACAGATACACCCATTTGCACCTCTATGGCAAACAAAGGGCTATCAAATACTCTTTACTCAACTTAGTGAGTATTTAGCAGAAATTACCGGTTTTTCAGCTATTTCCTTACAACCGAATGCAGGATCTCAAGGAGAATATGCAGGTTTACAGGTCATTCGTCAATACCATCAAGTAAGGGGAGAAAAACACCGTCAGATCTGCCTCATTCCAGAGTCGGCACATGGTACTAATCCAGCAAGTGCAGTCATGTGTGGTATGAAGGTGGTTTCTATACTCTGTGATCCCCAAGGAAATATCGATCTTCTAGATTTAGAGGCGAAAGCAAAGCAGTACAGTTCAGAATTAGCAGCCTTGATGGTCACCTATCCATCTACTCATGGAGTCTTTGAGGAAGGGATCAGGGAAATATGCGAGATCATTCACCTTCATGGGGGACAGGTCTACATGGATGGTGCCAATATGAATGCACAAGTTGGTTTATGTCGTCCTGCAGACTTTGGTGCAGATGTCTGTCACTTGAATTTACACAAGACCTTCTGTATACCTCATGGTGGGGGTGGACCGGGAATGGGACCAATAGGAGTCAAGGCACATTTAGCACCTTTTTTACCCAAAACTTCCCTACTTCAAGATGATGCAGCCAATTCTATTGGGCTTATTTCTTCTGCTTTTTGGGGTAGCGCCAGTATTCTACCTATCTCTTGGATGTATATTCGCCTGATGGGTTCCCCAGGACTCACAGAAGCTACTTCTATAGCCATCCTTAACGCGAATTATATGGCTCATCGTTTGGCTAGTTATTACCCTATTTTATTTAAAGGTAAGTCTGGTTCAGTAGCGCATGAATGTGTAATTGATTTACGCCATCTTAAAAAGCTGGCTAATATAGAGGTAGAAGATGTGGCTAAGCGTTTGATGGACTACGGTTTTCACGCTCCAACGGTCTCTTGGCCTGTACCTGGAACAATGATGATTGAACCGACTGAAAGCGAGTCTAAACAAGAACTAGACCGTTTTTGTGAGGCAATGATCAGCATCTATCAGGAAGTAGAACAGATAGCCTCAGGAGTATTCGAGATTGAGGACAACCCTCTCAAAAATGCTCCCCATACAGCCCAAATGGCTACTACATCAGCTTGGGTACATCCTTACTCTCGTGAAGAAGCCATCTATCCTGCACCCTGGACACATCAATACAAGTTTTGGCCAGTGGTTGCAAGAATTGATAATGCTTATGGGGATCGTAACCTCATTTGTTCTTGTGAAGGGATGGATGCTTATAAGTAGATAAAGCACCCCTAACCACCCAATTCTGGGCATGGCTGCTATAACTGCTTTTCTAATTGTTCCCAGTCCGGTAAATATACTGTCATAAAGTACTTAAAAAGTTTACCGTGATTGGGAACCAATAACTGAACTATTTAGTGGACAATCACAAATTCACCCAATTCTTTGGCTAAGTTTAAGCGTCCTGTGGTGGAGATAGAATACCATGCACTTGTATTGAGCAAATTTTTCTCTAAAAGTACTCTTTTTGACTAGTGCGGTAAGTCTGATGAGGGTCGTTTGGTTTTTCAGGGTCTAGGCAACGGGTAAGTGACCGGCAATAGTTAAATCTAGAATAGGCTGATGGGTTAAGCAACGCCAATGACAGCTATAGAGATTAGGTTTTTGCACCTTGATAGAAGCCATAGCTGGAGCAGCTGGGAAGGGCCAGAGTCGATCAAAAACGACCTCTTTACCTAATCTAAGAGAAAACTGGAGCAAATAGACTGAAGGTGGGGCACCAAGATGTTGCACAAGTTGATGAGCCAAAAAATAAAGAGGTTGACGAACTTCATCTTCTAAGTCGATCGGTTGTTGATAAAAATTAGGCACTTCTCCCTCTGCGATGACCTCTCCATAAAGAGGACCTTTATCTGTAAGAACCACCGGCAACCAAAGATCACCTAAAGTTTGATAAGACCCATCATTCGTAGCATATTTAAGTTTCTCTTTAACCCAGTGTCGTAAATGCTCAACCTGTTGGCAATCTTGATAGATTTTTTGATTAGGAAAATTCAACCAAGGGGGTAATTGAATACTCAAAGGGCAGAAAATCGTTTCTTGTTTATTCTTAAACTGCCCACAATTAGACCAAAGAGATGCAGTGGCAATAACTTCAATTTCCTGCTGAGGATTATCCTCTCTAATAGCTTGCTTAAAAGCATTGACCATCGTTTCTGTAACAGGGGAAGTGGTGATTAATCCTTTACCTTCTACAACTTCAGCGTTAGCGATAATCAGAACTTTTGACATTTACTTATGATTGGGTAAGATCTTCTCTATTTTGATCTTAAAGCCTAACCTCCTCAATTGTCTCTCACATGACTTTCTCATTTTTTTGAGATGTCTCACTACCAGAAAAGCTAAAATAAATCAAGATAAAGACTAATTAGCCAAACATAAAGATATGAACACCTCAAAAATTTTTGCCAAACCTGGCTACTGGTTGTTAGCGATTATTGCCAGTCTTACTGCTATTCACTTGACACTTCTTTTTAAAAATTCTCTAGATCCCAATATCGTCAGTCTGCATAGTCTTTTACTTATCGGAATCGCCTCTTTATTCTGGGAAGAACGCGAAAACTTTGACTTAAAGAGCGATCCCCTTTCTAGTTTAATTGGGAGTCTGTTGATCGGCTTGATTTTGATTAGAACGGTCTCACCCGGTGGCTACCATCTGTCCCTCTCACCCCTAATTCTAGGACTAGGAGTCTGTTTGTTAGCTTGTGGCAGAAACTCACTCAATAAGTATAGGAGAGAATTGATTCTTTTGAGTCTACCAGCTCTCTACCCCCTAATCAGCTCTTTGGTTAAAGCCGGCGGGATCACCTTATGGACAGCCCGCGTTTCTAGTTTTTTGCTGTGGGCAGCTGGTTTTTCTGTCCATCAAGAGGGTTACATTATCACTTTACCCAGAGGTCGTGTAGAGGTCTTGGGAGCCTGTGCAGGAGTAGATGGTGTATTATTGATGCTGACGATCACGGTCTTATTTTTTATGTTAGTTCCTTTAAAACTTACCCAAAAAGTTATGGCTCTTTTTGTCGCTTTTTGTATTACATTTATTCTAAATTGTTTAAGAGTCAGTATTTTAGCATTGTTGGCAGATGCTCATCAACTAGATAGCTTTACCTATTGGCATGGGGGAAATGGCAGTTTAGTCTTTTCGATGATCTCAGTTGGTCTATTTGGCGGGTTTTGTTGGTTTGCTTATGTGAGGAAAGTATTAGAAGAGAATTGCCAAGAAGATGCTGAGGACACCCATTGAGAAATATTACCAGACAGTATCAAAAGATTAGTTTAAATAGAAAGAGAAATTTTCACCATAATCTCGACGACTAAACTATAGATTAAGATAGAGATAACAGTAACAGTGAGTTTGGTTAAAATAATAGATAAAAGCATGACCACAACATCTTATACAACTTCCTCTGCTAGAGCCGAGATGAACGAACTGAGACGCTTAAAAAACCTGCTCCCCCCAGAACTCCAAAGCTGGGTGATGGTAGAAGGAAGCACAGAAGTTAATCCACCTCTCATTCGATGTGAAGAAATCGGTAAAGACGAAATCGAAATCCAGGTAGATTTGGCTAAGTGGGAAAATTTATCAATAGATCAACGTAATCTATTGTTTTGGCATGAAGTAGCCCGTATTCAAAATGATACTATACCTAAAGAGGGCTGGGAAATGGCAGCTTTAGCGATTGGTCTAGGTGGGGCAGTGGGCGAACTATGGGTACAAGATGGCTTGTTATTATTGCTAGCAATAGCTCTATGTAGTGTTTCAGGCTACCGTCTATGGCAAAAAAATAACGGCGATAAAACACTAAAAGAATCCCTAGAAGCAGATGAAAAGGCCATTAATTTAGCCACTCGTTTTGGCTACACTCTACCAAATGCTTATAAAAGTTTGGGTAGCGCGTTTAAAACCCTCATAGAACTAACACCCAACCGCCGTCAAAGAAAACGTTATGAAGAAAGACTTCAAGCACTAAAACGCAGTGCAGCCAAAGTTAAAGCAACGATGAAACAGTCTTAACCAATCCAATAAAAAAGTTTGACTGATGGATAACCCGACCCCAAAAACAGAGTTCTACGTCTCTTTCCGCGATGCTTTTCCTCTGGTTGAGATGCCTAAGCGTCTAACAGTATTAGAGGCAGTCACCTTCAAGGAAAAAGGAAATCAACTTCTTGCACAATCATCTTTACCTAAACAGGTCTTCTTAGATTTTAATTTGACTGAATTTATGGACAGCAGTGGGATAGGTGCATTAGTTTATCTTCATAGAGTAGCTCTGGAAAAAAATGTAGAATTATCTCTACTCAATATCAAGCCACCAGTTAGGGCAGTTTTGTCAATGACTCAATTGGATCAGGTTTTTAAAATTATTGACCCTAATCCTAATCAAGCCATCTCACCAGTCACTGAACTATCTCAAGTTCCCCAAACTCACCCTTCAGTTAATTCTTTGATTAAGCGTCTGCTAGATATCGTCGGCAGTTTAGTGGGATTAGGAATTACAGGTGTTTTATTTGTTCCGATTGCTATCTCAATTAAAAAAGATAGTCCTGGTCCAATTTTCTTCAATCAAGAACGCTGCGGATGGTTGGGCAAGAAGTTTCAGATTATCAAGTTTAGGTCGATGTGCAACGATGCTGAAACTCTCAAGTCAGCAATTCCCAATGAAGTAAGCGGGGCTTTTTTTAAGAACAAAGAAGACCCTAGAATTACTAAAGTAGGCAAGTTCTTAAGAAAAACTAGTCTAGACGAACTACCTCAATTTTGGAATGTCCTCAAAGGTGACATGAGTTTAGTTGGGACTCGTCCCCCTACTCCTGACGAAGTTGAGCAGTATGAAGTACCCGAATGGCAACGCCTCAATGTTAAACCCGGAATGACTGGAGAATGGCAAGTCTATGGTCGTTCTAAAGTGCGTAGTTTTGAAGATGTGATTCAATTAGATCTCAGGTACCAAGAAAAATGGAGTCTCTGGTATGACATTGAATTGATTTTAAAAACAATCTTAGTTATTTTTCGGAAGAACAGCGGTGCCGTCTAGACCAAATACTCCAGAAAACCAATGGCAGGAATTTTATCTGAGAGTAGGCACAGATATGGAGGCACTCAATAATGTTTTACAGTGGTTTGAAGAAAGTATTCAATTTCTCCTACCCTATAGATTAGCTTGGGAGTGTAAGTTAGCTCTGACGGAAGGTTTTACTAATACAGTGCGCTATGCACACAAAAACTTACCTAAAGAAACGCCAATTGAACTTAAAGTTATTGTAGTAGATAATTATTTAGAAATGCAGATTTGGGATCTAGGGGAACCCTTTGACTTAATGGCTAAACTAGAAGCAATCAAACAAAATGTTTATAATCCTCTAGAACGAGAAAGCGATCGCGGTTTATTGTTTATGAAACAACTCACCGACGATCTACAATACCTACGCAATCAAGGACAAAACTGTTTAATGATGCGCAAACGACTAGATTTCAGCAACGGCCCTCTCAATTAAGCGTCTAGCTAAAGTTTGAATTCCGGTATGTTCGTAATAATTAGTACTCACATCTAAAAAGGCTCCTAGATAATCTAACTTATCCTCAGAAAAGTCTACAAAACCCTTGATGCGACTTAAAACACTCTGTTGAGTTAAATCATGGTCATTAACAAAGCTACCCATCCAACCCTTGACTGAATCTAGACTCGTCCCAACAAAGTCTAGTTTTCCAGCTGAATTATTACCTGGAATTAAAGAACTAACACTTTTAAAAGTTGGATTGCTTTCTAGTTCATTTGGACTAACAGTAGAGAAAGTGGAAAGTGCCTGACTTAAAAAGTTAGGACCTAGCGGAATCAAACCATCTAAAGAGATTAAAGCAACCATCCGCATCAAAGACTCCCCACTGTAGTCAGCTAGAGATGCCACAAAGTCGCCAATACTATCGCCAGGAATGCCATTAATTTGACAAAAAGCCACTACCTCTACAACTAGTTTAATGGCGAAATCCATGGTCTGTGCTTTTTGAGGTTTTAGTGTAACTTTGTTTAAAAACCCTAATAAAGGTATAGCTTCTCCTACCTTGTTCGCTAAAACTCCACTCGCTAATAGTGTGGCAGAATTATCAACAGTTTGATACAGCCAAAGTGCTCTTTGATAACCTTGGGAGGAATCATTATAAAGCTGTACTGCCCGTTCCCCAATTTGTTGAATTAAAGCCTCGTCAGTTTCACCCGTCACAACTCTAATAGTATTATCGAAGCCGACTAAATTATGCCATTCTCCTGGTACCACAAAGTCTAGCATTCCTAATACTTTTGTGGTAAGATTATTAGTAGGCAATTCATCGATTAGTTCAAAAATGGGCTTACTCATCTTAGTATCTTCCTAATTTATTTTAATCTGGCTAGTTCACTGAGCTTAAACCGTTCTAACCAAGCGGAGCGGTCTTGGGAGCTAAAAGAGGGATCGCGAGAGAGGACTTTCACCTGAAAACGATCAGCGACCAAAATTGCTGTTCCCGTTGCACCCTGAGATACTGCAGGATAACCAGCTATTTTGTCCGTACTATTTGTGAATTTTGCTTTAGCTGTAGGTGTATTGAGAGTATCAGAAATGGCCATCACAGCTACATCTTTACCCTCTCTTTTTAATTTAGCCTCAGCAAAGCCCTTTTTCTCTTGAGTGTAAATTCTTGTATAACCATTCTGTTCAGGGGGAAAGAAACGGTTAAAACTGCCACCTGTGGCAGACTCACGGACAACAGCAGTAGCGCCTCTTTGCGTGCTTTCTTGTTGGACTGCTTGATAACGTGAAGGAGGGGCACTACTGCAGGAAGTCAACAGCAGTAGCGCAATAGAGAAGAAAACAAGTAATGATTTACGAAATTGTACTAACATTGAGGGTGATTCTAATTAGTTTTCTTTAAGGTTAACACTCGCTTTGGTGACTTATGTATATGATGTTTTGTCTTATTACAAAAATTTAATCTTTTTAGTCTTCCCAAATTAAGCCAAGGTAGTTTATAATCTGCAATGATTCAAATTAAAAAAAATGCAAATATTAGTTTACTCCTACAACTACCATCCAGAACCAATTGGTATAGCGCCTTTGATGACAGAATTGGCGCAAGGACTAGTCAAAAGGGGTCACCAAGTACACGTTTTAACGGCAATGCCTTGGTACCCTCAAGGGGAAATACAACCAGAATACTTGAATAAACTATATCTAACCGAAGAAGAGGCTGGAGTAAAAATTCAACGCTGTTATGTTTGGACTAGAAAAGAACGCAATTTACAGAATAGATTGCTCTTTGAACTGAGTTTTGCTTTACTTAGCTTCTTACAAGGACTCAATGGCTGGCGACCTGATGTGATCTTTGTGACAATTCCTGGTTTGCCTGTCTGTATACCAGCTTCCCTATTAGGCTTAATCTATCGTGCACCAGTTATTCTCAATCTACAAGATATCTTACCGGATGCAGCAGTTCATGTGGGACTATTAAAGAATCCTCAAGTCATTCAGGTTTTTAAATATCTAGAAAAATTTGCCTACTGGAGTTGTAATCAAATAAGTGTCATTTCTGACGGCTTTACCAAAAATCTGCTAGCTAAAGGAGTTTCTCAAGAGAAAATAGCAGAAATTCCGAATTGGGTTGATTTACAATTCATTCGACCTCTAGCTAAAAATCCCAACTACTTCCGTCAAGAAAATAAACTAGAAGATAAGTTCGTGGTCATGTACGCTGGTAATGTAGCTCTAACTCAACGAATAGAAACATTAATTGATGCAGCTAGTCAACTTCTAGACATACCTAATATTGCCATTGTCATTGTCAGTAATCAAAATGCCCTCTCTAAGTTGAAAGACTATGCCCAAGCAAAAGCAGCCACTAATGTAGTTTTTGTACCTTTCCAGCCCAGAGAAAAACTCCCAGAAATGCTAGCTGCAGCAGATGTGAGCGTTGTCTTACAAAAAGCTAATGTGATTGACTTTAATATGCCTTCTAAAATACAAGTTCTACTAGCTAGTGGAAGAGCTTTAATTGCTTCTGTGCCAAATCAAGGAACTGCGGCTAAAGCGATCATCAAAAGCGGTGGTGGACTAGTAATTGAACCTGAGAACTCAAAAGCTCTAGCTAAAGCTATTCTCTCACTATACAATCATCCAGAAACGTTAGAAACTTTAGCTAGACAAGGGCGAGAATATGCCGAAGAAAAGTATTGCCTGGAAAAGGCACTAGATAGCTATGAAAATCTCTTCCGCAATATCTCAGGTGTGGCAGAACCACTCAACAAAGAACAGTTCATTTAATATTAATTAAATTCTCATATCTTAAACGTTGCTCTGCAGAATAATTGTCTAGAGAACGTTTAATCTTAAGTTCAATAGAAATACCTAACCCTGTTTTTAGTTCTTGCGGATTAATTGGTAAATTGCCGAGCTTGATTATAAAACGGTCTTTTGAACGAGTGATTAGTTCAGGTGGTATGATTCCTTCGTACTTAGTAACATACTCTTCGGTAAAGCGAAAACCGCTATCTGAGCGAGCAAGTTTTAAGGTGACATACCACTCGCTATTGACTAGATCAGAAACATTAGCCTTGTCAACAAGGTTCAGTGTCAGTCCTGCTTCCTTCCCTAAAAGTTGCACAATTTCTAGTTGAGTCGCTTCACTCTCTAAAAGAGCATTATAGACAATTAGATCTGTTCGGTTGTTTTGTTTTTGCTCTTTAGTTTGCCACCAGACTTCCTTGGGGAGAACATAGTCTATACCCCCCTTTGGCTCATCTTTAAGCTTTAAAGTAACAATTTGATTAGCAAAGCGTTCAAAAGACCTAGAAGTATTCCAAACAACCAGAAGAGAATACTCTAAACGATTGACCAAAAAACGATACTGATCTTGCACCACCGAACCAGTTGCGAAAAGTGCCTTGGCCCCTCCTTTTGTTTCCCAGATATTTTTAGAGAGAGTATAGCCATTTTCTTTTAATTGCTTGAGAGATATACTTGCACTGACTTGATCTTCTAGTAGTGGTCGATTCAAGTTAAGAACAGTTAAATTACCTGTCCGTCCATCTTTGCCAGCACGTCCATTACTTCCATTAGCTCCATTTCTGCCTGCCAAACAACGAAATTGCTCAGTTGTACAGCTGTAGTCAGAATCACCAGGATTGCCCTTACAGGACCGAATACTCACATATGGTTCTAAACAAGTACATCCACTACCACCACTGCCACCACTGCCACCACTACCACCACTGCCACCTGTAGCATTGACAACGACCTGTTTGAGATAGCTCAAATTAGTTGCATAGAGGTTAACAGAACCACCATCACCACCATCACCACCATTCCCACCATTCCCACCACTGCCACCATTAGCCCCCTGGATATTCTCTTTGATCTGATCTTGGGGGGGACAGGTTGCCGGTTCACCTGCGGTACCGTCTTCCCCTTTGAATCCTTTTTGACCTGTTAAGTCTAGGGTTAAGGGTGTTCCATCTAAAAAAATAGTTAAGCTGTCCCGATTCTGCCCATTCTCCCCATCTTTTCCATTAATCCCGACCTGTCCATCTTTTCCTAAGATTTGTTGTGCTCTGACCTCGGCGCTCAAACCTGAGTTCAACAAGAACAGCACAGATCCCACCAACAATAGTTGTATTTTTTTGATCATTTGTAATATTAAAATTTAAGACTGATTCAGACAAAAGAATTTTACTATAATCCTTGGTTCCCAAGAATCTAGAAAAAATCTTTGGCAAAATAATTGACAAACTATTCTATATGTTGCTATATTTATAAAGGCGCAATAAAAATGGGATTGTAGTTCAATTGGTTAGAGCACCGCCCTGTCACGGCGGAAGTTGCGGGTTCGAGCCCCGTCAATCCCGTAAAAACCCAGGAAGTTATTAAATATAGCCATAGTCCATAAAAATATAGACTATGTGTTATGCGCTACCTAATATTATTTCTCACTGTGCTATGCGAGTAGACTCGGCAGCCCAGGTATTAACAGAAGTTGTCATCCTATTAGCTGGTCTAGCAGGTTCAGATAACTCACTATTCAAGCTTCCAGATACATTGCTGACTTTGACACAGCTAGGAGTAAAAAGAAAAATTCTCTCCCCGATACGTTCTTGATGCCCTTCAATGGCGTAGGTTCCTCCGGCCACAAAGTCAACCGCTCTTTGAGCTTCATCTGGGTCCATCACATTTAAGTTTAAAATTACTGATTTGCGTTCCCGCAAGGTTTTAATAACTTGCGGCATTTCTCCGAAAGCATGAGGCTCAATTACCACTACTTCTGTCGCAGTACTCGAAACACCTGGCATACCTATTACATTGTTTCTTGCTGTTGGTCCCATATTGGTTGATGATCCAGGAATTGTTTCTGTAGTTAAGTTCAGAGGTTCTCTAGTCCGGCGAGAAGATTGCGCTGTTGATTCAACCGTTGTTTTTGTTTCTGTTCCAGCAGGATGAGCTTTTTTCTCCCACTGCATTTCTTCATATTCTTCTTCGTATTCTTCCTGTTCAGAGATTCCTACGAAGTCTTTTAATTTGTTGAGAAAGTTGCTCACAATAGATATCCTGGGGTTAACACAATATATACAAATGTTTTACTTAGATAGATCTCCGAAATAATTTACTAAACAGTAACATCTCTACTTGATTTTTCTAATCGTTTAACATACATTTGAACTTGCTATAAGCCTTGATTTTGGCAAGACGGATTTATTCTAACAAGTCGTATATGGATGTTAACTTGTTCCAATTTTAAAATATGTCTGGCCAAAAATAACAAATAATTAACTTTTTTTCTGAATAACTTCCTCTTAATCCCTAATATTGGCCTTAACATATAAACAAGTTCAAAAAGGCTTGATTCGTTATGATTGTTATCTTTGAGCAGTTTAAAGTGATGACAACTGCTTGTTTGAACAGTCCCATTGGGAAACATTTACCTAATGCTTTTTACTTTCACAGATCTGCTCTAGTCAAGCTCTCACCCTTGCTGCAAGAATACCAAAGGCACGGGCATTGCTTTGGAGAGGCTGAAGAGGCTAATTTAATCAAATTCAGCTTGACTCATCCTAAAATATCTTATCTCTATTATGAGGACTTTGATCTAGATCCACATCCTGCTTTAAGGAAAAGCTGGCTGATTGACTTAGAAACTGGTTCTATCTCTTATTGGGACTACAGTAACAGAAAGAACCCGCCTATCCTACATCGCAAGGAAACCTTTGTCTCTGATGAATATCCTCTCTATCAAGAATTCAGGTTTTTAACAGAACAAGAAGAAAAATTAGGACTACTTGAGGATTCCCGTTTCATTGGCACCCGTCAACACTGGGAGCATCGATTAAAATTGCATAGAGTGGCCTTGCATGGGCATATTCTTTTTTGTCCCCTGGTTAATCTTGGGCCAAGCTTAATTATAGAACGTCACAAAGCTGCTTTAGCCCGTAAAAATCTCTCACGTCCTGTGCGTTTAGCACTTGAAGCAGGCTTATTTTCTTCTAATTCAGTCCACTTTTTTGATTATGGTTGTGGTTATGGGGGGGATGTAGAAAAACTAGCTCTCAAAGGCTTTATGTCCCAAGGCTGGGACCCTTATTATTGCCCAGCGACTCCCTTGTCAATGGCTGATATTGTCAACTTGGGCTATGTTATTAATGTTATTGAAGATCCGCAAGAACGTCAGCAAGCCTTGCAAAATGCTTGGGGTTTAACTCGTGAAGTTTTAATTGTTGCCGCGCAGATTTTAATTGATGATTCCCAGCGGGGCATCATGGTCTATGGGGATGGAGTAATTACCAGTCGTAATACCTTTCAGAAATATTATCAACAAGAAGAACTTAAAAACTACCTAGATCAAGTTTTGCAAGTCGATGCTGTTGCTGTGGATTTAGGGATTTATTTCATCTTTAAAAATGAGACGACTGCTCAAACTTTTAGAGCTTCTTTAAGTCATTCTTCTGTACGTCTACCTAGAATTAAAACTCCTCTCAAATCTTTTATAGACTATCAAGAAATGTTACTGCCTTTGATGCAGTTTGTCACAGATCGAGGTCGTCTTCCTGTTAGGGGTGAACTTGAGAATATCGCTAACTTAAAAGCAGAATTTAGGACAATGAGTAAGGCTTGGGGAGTGATTTTACAAGTGACTCAAGAGGATGAATGGGATAATGTTTATGAACAACGCCGTCAAGATTTACTCCTTTACTTAGCTTTGAGTATTTTTAAAGGTCGTCCTTCTTCTCGTTCCCTTCCATCAACTCTCAGGCAAGACATTAAAGCACTTTTTGGCAATTATAACATTGCTTGTAAACTAGCAGATTTAATGTTATTAAACTTACGAGACTTAGACAAGTTATCAGCTTTAAGTCTGGATAGTTTTGTTGGTAAAAGATTTTCTCATTCTCTTTTGATTCATATCAGTGCTTTAGACTCTTTACCTACCTTATTAAGGCTTTATGAAGGTTGTGCTAGTGCTACTCTTGGTCGTCCTGGTGAGGTTAATGTGATTCGGTTTTTCTTTAATAAGCCGCAAATTTCTTACTTGACTTATTCTAACTTTGATCAAGAGGCTCATCCTTTACTTAAAGAGAGAATTGATATCTGCATTAGCACTTTAAGGGTGACTTATCAAGACTTTACCCAGGATGAGAATCCACCTATTCTCTATGAAAAAGACTTACTAGTTAAACCTGATTACCCTCATTATCTTTCCTTTCATAAATTAACAGAACAGGAGCGAGTCTGGGGACTATTAGAAGATCCAAAAAAAATCACTCGTTGGCGCGATTGGCTAAAATGTCTAAATGAGCATTGTGCAACAATTAAAGGGCATAGACTTACATGGCGTAAAGATGCAGATCCTTATCGGGTTAAAATTCTTAAATCTCAAATAAAGCAAAGACAAAAAGCTATTAATAACGAATACGGGGATCAATAAGAGCGTTAATGACATCAATCAAAAGACTAGCTATCACAACAATTACGCCAAAAAAGATTAAGATACCCTGGACAGTCGGATAGTCCCTAAGAGAGATAGCTTCATATAGACGGTTCCCTAAACCAGGCCAAGAGAAAGTCACTTCAGTTAAAACTGCACCTCCTAATAAAGAAGCAAAAGTTAAGCCTAATAAGGTAATTACGGGGATCAAAGCATTCTTAAAAGCATGAACCCAAAGAATCTCACTTGGAGAAATACCCCTAGCTTTAGCTGCTTCTACATAATCTGCTTGTAAGGTTGTTTGTAGATTGACTCTGACCATTCGCTCAAAAATACCACTTAATAAGAGTCCTAAAGTCAGACTAGGTAAGGTTAGATAATAAAATGAGGTCAAACACTGCCCAAGATTACCGCTTAAAAGACTATCTAGAGTATAAATACCTGTCAATGTTTGCGGGGGAGACTGACTTAAAGGAAAACGAGTACCGAGGGGAAACCAATTTAGTTGAACGGAAAAAATCAATTGAAAAAGCATTCCTACCCAAAATATCGGTAAGGCGTAAGTAATAATACTGAACAAACGCCCCCCTACATCTAGAGTTGTTCTAGGATGAGTAGCAGTGAGAACTCCTAACCCTACCCCAACAACTACGGCAATTAAGAGACTAAAAAAGGCTAACTCTGCAGTAGCGGGGAAATGTTGCCCAATAATTTGACCAACAGTGGTCTTTTCACTAATCAAAGATGAACCTAGATTAAACTTGAGTAAATCGCCTAAATAGTAGGTATATTGTAGCCACAAAGGCATATTAAGTCCTAACCGCATTCTGAGTGCTTCTTTTGCTTCGAGAGGGGCACGAGAGCCTAAAATAGCATCAGCAGGATCACCAGGAGTCGCTCTGAGTAATAAAAAGACTAAGGTCACAATCGCCCACAGCATCAAAGGAGCTAAGAGAAGTCTGGCATATATATAATACTGAAGTGCTTTCCAGCGAGACATTAGTTTAAGGTGGTAAGAGCAGCATTTTGATAATAATGGGAGAGTATTTGTTGATAATTGGCACCGTCAAGAGAAAGATAATAGGCTCCCCACTGACTTAAACCTATACCATGACCGTAGCCATGTCCGACAACTTCCCAAGAGTTGAGTTTTTGGTTAATAGTAAAGAGAGTACTTTTTAAGCCCAGCATTTCTCTAAATTTTTGCCCAGGAATAATCTTATTTCCTTGATTACCGATAATTTTTAGACTCAAGATCCGCCCTAAAGGGGTAGTGCGTTCAGGAATCATCTTCTTAACCTGTCCTATCCCGCCAAAGAAACTAGAGAGTTGATTGAAACTAAATGTCTTCGTCCATTGAAACACAGGTGACTTCTGGTCATAGTCTACTACACCCCGTAAATAAGGTAAAGGAGAACTCCAAACATCCTCAACATTTTCTGTATGACCACCTGAAGAGGAGTGAAAGACTGCCATAATAGGTTTGTTCTCATAAGTGAGGATTTCGTCTTGTGTCTTTTGGACGGCTTCTAGTGTACTTTCATACTCGCTAGTCAGTCCCTTATATACTTGACTATTAGTACTTGCATCTAGATCATAAAAACGATTTCCAGCAATTTTACTTTTGTAAAGAGCATAAGTTCTAGCTGCCACTGCTTGAGCTTTAAGTGATTCTATTGGCCAAGATGGGATGGCTTCAGCGCCAACTACACTGTAGAGATACTCTTCTATGTCAACTAGATTTACAGCTGTAATACTTTTATTCTGAAGAACTAGGCGAATTCGTCCACGATACCAACCTTCACCTATCCAGACATAACCATTATCACTCGGTTCAATAATAATCCCTGTAGCTTGCCATCGACTTACAGAGATTTTATCTCCACTAGAAAGAGCCACTAAAGATTCTCTTGCTTGTAGAGAGCCTAATTTTTTACCTGCTGCATCTTTAATAATAGCTGGGGTTGAGCTACCTACTTTTACTTGATTGACTTCTTTTTTTAAGGCCACACGTAATTCAAATTTGGCCTGCGCCCCGCTGCTCAATAATAGCCAGAATAAGGTGAAAAAGCCTAAACGAGATTTCCAAGAGAGTAACATTTATTAAATTCTCCTCACACACATTACACCATTAATGATTCTACCTCAAACTGCAATTTGACATCAAAAAAGAGGTACCATTATTACCTCTTCTTCAACTAACATTTTGACGCTAGCTCGAGTGCTTTGCCAGTCTTCTGGAGAAATCTGCTCAATTTTAGACAACTCGCTATTTATAAATACTAAATTAGTTCTTCAGCAGTAGCTAATGTAGTTAAGTTATTCAGTATCTTAATAGCTGCTTCATACTGTGTATCTACTGATAGATGATTGGGATTTGTAGAGATGATCTCAGGTTCAACTTTGATATCTGGTTGAATGCCTAATTTGTGAATGTCTCGATGATTGGGCGTTTGATATTTAGCGACTGTAACAGCTAACCCTGCGGTTTCTTGACTATGTCCATCCGATAGTTCAAAAAGGGATTGAATTAACCCTTTTCCATAGGTCTTCTCGCCTACTAAAATAGCTCTACCATTGTCTTGTAAGGCTCCTGCTAAGATTTCACTAGCACTGGCGGTTCCTTGATTGACTAAAACGGCTAAAGGTGCATCAGTTAAAGCTGTACCATTGGCGCTGAAGCTTTCTGAAATACCCTGTCGATTAACAGTATAGACGACTATACCTTTTTGGAGAAAGATGCGCGCTACATCAATACCAGCTTGTAGTAGACCACCTGGATTATTTCTGAGATCGAGTATATAAGCTTTAGCGCCCTGCTTATTTAAGTCATTAATCGCTAGAGTAACTTCATGGGCAGCATTGGCGCTAAACTGTGTCAAACGAACATAGCCAACGGGTATATCTGTTGATTTTTCATCCAAGCCCCCAATAACTGGACTGAGATAGATATTATCTCTTATAAGCTCTAAAGTACGAACCCCTTCTGATTTTTTAGTCGGCTGTACAGTTAAAGATAGGCGTGTTCCTTTTGTGCCTCGCATTTTAGCTGCAGCTTCGTCTAGAGTGAGGCTGGAGGTATCCACACCATCGATAGCTAAGATTTGATCATGTGGGGCTATTCCGGCTATTTTAGCAGGTGATCCGGCTAAAGGACTAACAACCTCTAATTGCTTGTTTTCTGGGTTAATTGTAATTTGTAACCCCACTCCTGAAAGTTCCCCAGATGTGCTAATTTGTAGGTTGGTGTACTGTTCTGGTCGAAGAAGTCGCGTGAATGGCTCATCTAAGGTTTTGAGCATCTCTTCAATTGTTTGATAAGCTTCGAGGCGATTATCTAAGGTCTGATGATCGAATTTTTCACGGACTTTCCACCAGTCTTGGTTGTTAAAATTTTCGTCTAAGTAGGCTTGATTAACTAGTCTCCAAGCCTGTAGAACTAGTTTCTGCTCATCTGTATAAGAAGTGTAAGCTAAAGCTTGCGGAATCGGGATGAATGTGAGCAAAATCCAGATACTGACAAAGAGTAAGGACTGCCAAAAATTTTGTTTCTTCATTTTTCTAGAAATCACTTGTTGAGTGAGGAGCAAGATTAATCTTCGTTGGCTTGAGCCTTAAAACTATGTTACATTTTAAAAAGCTCAGTAGTGCGACAATTCTCTTTAAAACTCTGTCTTCATGTTCACAAAAGAAGTTACTGACTCCAAAGTCTTCAAATGGTTTAACGACCGTCTAGAAATTCAAGCCCTCGCTGATGATATTTCTAGTAAATATGTTCCTCCTCATGTTAATATCTTTTACTGTTTGGGCGGAATCACACTAGTTTGCTTTGTGATTCAGTTCGCAACTGGCTTCGCTATGACTTTCTACTACAAACCCACAGTAGCAGAGGCGTTTAACTCAGTTAATTACATCATGAATGAAGTTAGCTTCGGTTGGTTGATTCGCTCTATCCACCGTTGGTCTGCTAGCATGATGGTCTTGATGATGATCCTCCATGTCTTCCGTGTTTACCTAACAGGCGGTTTCAAAAAGCCTCGTGAGTTAACTTGGGTAACTGGCGTAGTCTTAGCTGTAATTACCGTTTCTTTCGGAGTAACAGGCTATTCCTTACCATGGGATCAAGTGGGATACTGGGCGGTTAAAATCGTTTCTGGTGTACCTGCTGCTATTCCTATCGTCGGCGACCAAATTGTAGAGTTAATGCGCGGTAGTGTCAGCGTAGGACAAGCTACTTTAACTCGTTTCTACAGCCTACATACCTTCGTTCTACCTTGGTTCATTGCAGTGTTTATGCTAGCCCACTTTTTGATGATTCGCAAACAAGGGATCTCAGGTCCTCTCTAAAAGCGACTATTCAAGTTGATTTTTTGTAATATAACCAACTTCGGAATTTAGTAGCAAAAGGTTAAAATTTTCTTCAAGAGAAAATATCCCTCACTTGGCATTAAGGAGAAACTTATCAAATGGCAACTTTGAAAAAACCGGATCTATCAGATCCAGAATTGCGTGCTAAACTAGCCCAAGGCATGGGACACAATTACTATGGTGAACCAGCTTGGCCTAACGACTTACTCTACATCTTTCCAGTAGTTATCTTTGGAACAATTGGTCTGTGCGTAGCTTTAGCTATTTTAGACCCAGCAATGGTGGGTGAACCAAGCGATCCCTTTGCTACTCCCCTAGAAATCTTACCTGAATGGTATTTATATCCTACGTTCCAGATGCTAAGGGTTTTACCTAATAAGCTTCTCGGTATTGCGGCAATGGCTGCAGTTCCTCTGGGCTTGATTTTAATTCCTTTCATTGAGAATGTTAATAAATTCCAAAACCCTTTCCGCCGTCCTGTTGCTACTACAGTTTTCCTCATCGGAACTTTAGTAACTATCTGGTTAGGAGTAGGCGCTACTTTCCCTATCGATAAGTCTTTGACTCTCGGTTTGTTCTAATTCTTTTTTGATCATTTAACTAACAGACCTGTGATGCTTTTGTAGAGTTCACAGGTCTATTAGCTATTATTTAAGCTTGGGGAAACAGGTCAAATGCTTTTAAGAGGAGAGTTCCTATACCTAGGCCTAGAGTAAGAATTAGTCCTATAACCCATTTATATAACCCAGAGACTTCATTTCTGGTTTCCTTGAGTTCTGACCTAAATTCTTTTAGTTCTGACCTAACCTCTTTGAGATCGGAACTGAGTTCTACTCTAACCTTTTCGAGATCGGAACTGAGTTCTACTCTAACCTCTTTGAGATCGGAACTGAGTTCTACTCTAACCTTTTCGAGATCGGAACTGAGTTCTACTCTAACCTTTTCGAGATCGGAACTGAGTTCTACTCTAACCTTTTCGAGATCGGAACTGAGTTCTACTCTAACC
>CASBQB010000034.1 GCA_949127655.1 Chroococcales cyanobacterium PMM_0086
CCGTAAGCTCTACGGGGTTAGCTTGTGGAGTAGATAAACCTTTCTTGAGTCATCAAGAAACTACATTGAAGCAAGAAGTAAACAGCAAATTTAGGTTTGCATAGGTTTTACAGAGCGGCTGACTAACTTGCGTTTTAATCCCATTACTAAACCTATTGCGGTTACCATTCCCATTCCCATAACATTTGGAGGTTCAGGAACGGTTTGAGCTTGGAAAGCTAGAAATTGAGTAAATTGAGTCGCACTAAAGTTATTATCACTAACCAAAATTAGAGAGCGCTGACCATTAGGAAGATTTGGTCCAAAGGTAAGTCCTTCTACATTATCAATGGGAATGCCCAATGTGGTCAAATCCAGTAACAAGCTTTTCTGTGCAGGTATTATACCAGAAACGCCATTAATACTAAAGTCACCACTAATATCTGTTGCTCCATCTAGGGAAACTTCATATAGTTTGACAGTATTACCAGTATTGCCAGGTGTCCCTACCGCACCAAATGAGAAGGAGCGTTCTAACGATAGAAAATGTTTTCCAGTATTATCGAGGGCGAGTAAATCCACTAACCCATTGGTATTAAAACCGTTAGCAGAATTAGGTGGTAAAGCTACTGCTTCTGTATTATAAATAAATTGAGCGATAGGCTGCCCTGAAGTAAGGTCATATTGTAAAATTCGTGACGGACTGCCATTATTAGTGGTTGCGAGTGGTCCATCTTGAACTAAGGCATTTTCAGTTGCTGTAAAGAGATAGCGTTGATCTGGTGTAACTGTTAAACTTTCAAAAGCTAAATTATTGCGAACGCCGCTTATTGTGGGTATGGAAGTTGGCGCAGGAATAAATTGAGTAGGAATGGGTAAAGCTTGACTTTGTTGACCACTAGCTAAAGAAAATTGATTGACAAAAGGGTTAATAATCCGATTGTCAGAAACTTCCCCTTCCGAAGATATATAAACACTATTACCGTTAACTAAACCTATTCCTTCTGGATCAAGGCTAAATGGTGGGAAAGATGTTCCATTTGGTTGTAATAGAGTGGTTACACCAGTAAAAGTAACAGCGTTATTTGTTCCATCGGGATTAAACTGACTAGGATCGATAGTGGAAGTATAGAACCTAGCCGGGTTAACTTGACTACGGTCGTCAGAAATAATATAATAACTGCCAAGATTAGGATTGTAGGTAATGCCGGATAAGCCTCCTACTACAGTGTTTTGATAGGTTGTTCCTGTTGCGATGATTGACTGTCCCAGATAGGTTAAATGTAGGGAATTAGCTTGAACGGGGCTGCTATTAAGTAGGCCGATTGTTAAACCACTCAATAGTCCTAATGTGAGTATTTTGTTGCGAAACAAACTCTTGTTTAGTTTTGGCATGGTCTATTTTCTCCAGAAATAAAGATTAAGTTAATTTTTGCTCTTTGACTCTTGGACAAGATTTTAAAGCATTTACTTTCTTAGAGCAACTAAGAAATCAATAAGAAAAGGTTAAAAATAGGTAAAGCTTGGATTCAACTTTTAATAAAAAGTATCAAATCTCATACGACTTTTTAGCCAGTAGTTAAGCTCTGGCTAGGGATCAAGTAAAAATAATTAAAACTATACGACAACCGCAACTTTTTGTCCTGTCTCAATAGCTTTAACGAGTGGGGGGATCATTTTGCTGATGATCCTGATCGCTCCCCGTTAATTATCTGCAAGTAATCTTAACCAAAGCGACCACTGATATAAGCATTGGTCGCTTCTTCTTTGGGATTATGGAAGATGTTCTTAGTGTCATCATACTCCACTAAATAACCAACTTTTGCCCCTTTCCCTGTTGCTTCAGCATTGAAGAAGGCCGTACGATCAGAGACTCTCAGAGCCTGCTGCATATTATGAGTTACCATCACAATAGTAAATTGTTCTTTTAACTCATGGATAAGTTCTTCAATTTTGAGTGTAGAAATAGGATCAAGAGCAGCACAAGGCTCATCCATTAAGATAACTTGTGGTTCAATGGCAATTGTTCTGGCAATACAAAGACGTTGTTGTTGACCACCAGAAAGAGCTAGTCCACTTTGTTTGAGTTTATCTTTAACATCATCCCAAAGTGAGGCTTTTTTCAGGGAATTTTCTACTAATTCATCCATATTGCCTTGATAGCCATTGATTTTAGCCCCAAAAGAAATATTTTCATAAATAGACTTTGGGAAAGGATTAGGTTTTTGAAAGACCATCCCTATACGACAGCGTAGACGAACAGGGTCTACTTTTGGTGCGTATATGTCATCGCCTTCAAAGAGAACCTTTCCTTCAATTCTCGCGCTAGCAACCAGGTCATTCATCCGGTTAAAACAGCGTAGAACGGTACTTTTACCGCAGCCAGATGGGCCGATCAAGGCCACAACAGTCTTGGTAGTGATATCTAAAGACACCTGTCTTACAGCCAAATGAGAACCATAGTAAACATTCAGGTTTTCTGTCTGTAAAACGGCGTGACTGTCTTGATGAGACATTTTGTCCGTTATCATAGTTACTCCTTAGCCAAAACGCCCAGAAACATAATCTTGTGTAATTTTTTCCCGAGGGTTGCCAAAAATTACTTTAGTATCGTCATACTCAGCTAGATAGCCTATTTTGCCACCTTTTTCTTGTGTCACTTCCGCATTAAAAAAAGCGGTGCGATCAGCGACTCTAGTCGCTTGCTGCATATTGTGGGTCACAATAATAATCGTGTAATTTTGCTTAAGTTCCTGCATCAACTCTTCTACTTTTACGGTAGAAATAGGGTCTAAAGCTGAACAAGGTTCATCCATTAAGACTACTTCTGGTTCTGCAGCAACAGTCCTAGCGATACAAAGACGTTGTTGTTGTCCTCCTGAAAGGGAGAAACCACTTTCTTTGAGTTTATCTTTAACTTCATCCCAGAGAGCCGCGCGACGCAGGGATCTTTCCACCAACTCATCTAAATTCCCTTGATATTTATTGACGCGGGCACCATAGGCCACGTTATCATAAATAGATTTAGGGAAGGGGTTAGGTCTTTGAAAGACCATGCCGATTCTTTTTCTGACTTCTATAGGATCTATATCTTTATCATAGAGGTTAACTCCCCGATAGGAGATTACCCCGTCTAGATGGAAGATTTCAATCAAGTCATTGAGACGATTAAAACAACGTAAGAGTGTGCTTTTACCACATCCAGAAGGACCAATAAAGGCGGTTATTTGGTTTGTGGGAATATCAATATACACATCTCGAACTGCACGATAAGTGCCGTAGTAGATATTGACGTTTTCAGCTTTTAAAACAGGATTATTGTCCTGCATACAAACTCCTTTAATAGGTTTTTTGACGAGTTGCCCATCGCGCCAAAACGCTTGTCACTAGGACTAAAAATACTAGAACTAGAGCACCAGCCCAAGCTAATTCTTGTTGAGCAGCAAAGGGAACTGTAGCAAAGTTGAACACTGATACTGAGAGTGTGGCAATTGGTTTAAGTAGACTATTTGGCCAGAAATTGGAGTTGAGTGCGGTAAAAATCAAAGATGCTGTTTCTCCTGACGCTCTAGCTATGGAGAGGGTTATCCCTGTTAAAATAGCTGGTAAGGCAGCAGGAAGCACTACTTTAATGACTGATTGGTAATTATATGCACCAATTCCCAAGGCTGCCCAACGGATTTCTTGTGGTACAATTTGCAGGGCTTCATCTGTTGTTCTGATGATAGTTGGTAGCATTAAAACAGCTAGTCCTACACCTCCAACTATGGCGGAAAATCCGATAATCCCAGGTGCTATAAAAAGACCAAAGGCGAAAATTCCGGCAATAATTGAGGGAACCCCAGCCAAAACGTTTGTACAAAAACGCACCGCACGTGCCACGTTGTTGTTATTACTAAACTCTGAGAGGTAAACTGCTGCTAAAACTCCTATTGGTACTGCAATTGCTGTTGCGATGGCTACAACAATTAAAGTTCCTATAATACCGTTACCTAAGCCACCTTCAGTTAAACCTGGTGGTGGTGGTAGCTGAGTAAATAGTGCTAAGTTAATTCTGCTTACCCCTTGAATAAATACGAAGGTCAAGACAAGAACGAGAGGAACTAAAGCAAAAACTAAACAAGCTCCTGCTAACCCTGTCATTAACACACCAAATAAAGCGCGAGTACTGCCCGGCTGCTTTTTCAGTTTTAGATCTAAACTACTATCTGATAACATAATGCGTCTCAATTATATTTTGCTTTAACTCGACTGACAATTAAATCAGCTAAGACATTGACAATCAGAGTAAGAATCATCAAAACTAACGCGGCATACATCAGAGCTGAAACCTGTAGCCCCGTTGCTTCAGCAAATTGGTTAGCCAGAAGAGAGGCTATTGTATTGGCTGGCGCTAGGATGGATGCACTGACTGTGTTAGAGTTACCTATAATCATAGTAGCTGCCATCGTTTCTCCCATGGCGCGCCCTAGTCCTAGCATAATTCCACCTACGATACCACTAAAAGCAGCTGGTATTAAGACTTTAAAGATGGTCTCCCAACGGGTTGCACCGAGTCCTAAAGAGGCTTGGCGTAATTCTGGTGGTAAAGAAGCTAGTGAGTCACGAGAAATAGCTGTGATGATCGGTAAAATCATAATTGACAGTACAATCCCTGCCGGCAGCATTCCTGGACCTGTTGGACTAGTACCAAAAATAGGTATCCAACCTAAGTTGCCATTGAGCCATACACTGATTGGTCTTAAAAAAGGTATTAGAACAAAAATACCCCAAAGTCCATAGACTACACTGGGGATAGCTGCTAAGAGTTCTATCAAAAAAACTAGAACTGTACGAACATTAACAGGGATAAAGTTCTCACTTAAGAAAATAGCGGTTCCTATCCCTAAAGGCACTGCTATTAATAGGGCAATAATTGAACATACGATGGTTCCATAGATAACAGGCCAGGCCCCAAAGTCGTTGATTACCGGGTTCCATGAGCTAGAAAACAGGAAGCCTACATTAAACTTAGCGATGGCTGGAAGTGAGTCCTTAAAGATCACTACTGCTATTGTTACCAGAATTAAGCCAATACCGACAGCAAAGACATAAGTGAAGCCTAAGAAAACTCGATCTATTTTTTGTTCAAAGTCAGACCGAGTGCCCATCTGAGTTGGCCTGTTTGGAGAGGAGAGAGTCATAGCTGAAGAAATAATCTTATCTTACTTGAATCTTGAAAGCAGGGCTAATTGTTTGGGCTGCAGCTGCTACTTTTTCTCTAACTGTTTTAGGTAGAGGAATATAGCCTAACGCTTCGCTCTGAGCTTGACCTTCATTGATGGCAAAATCAATCATGGTTTGCATACCCAGTGCTTTTTTAGGATCATCATATTTTTTGAAGACTAAAAGCCAACTAAAGGTTACAAAAGGATATGAAGTCGCTCCATCTGGGTTGTTAATAAAAGCTCTTAAGTTAGGAGGCAGTTTGATAGCTGCTAGGGTTGATGCACCTGTTTTAGCGGTAGCTTCTATAAATTTACCTGCTTTATTTTGTACAACAGCAGTTTTTAAATTGTTATTTTTAGCAAAGCCAAACTCAATGTAACCGATAGAACCGTCGCTTTGTTTGATACTAGCTGTTACGCCTTCGTTACCTCTGCTGCCAATAAACTGACCGGATGGCCATTGTACAGTTGGGCCTGTGCCTATCGAGCTTTTCCATTCAGGACTCATAGCACTTAGGTTTGATGTGAAAACGGCTGTTGTACCGCTACCATCCGATCTATGTACTACTGTTATAGCTTTATCAGGTAATTTTGCACCTGGATTATCTTTAACAATTTTAGGATCGTTCCATTTAGTAATTTTGCCTGAAAAGATACCGACAAAAGCTGCCTGAGAGAGTCTTAATTTATCTACTCCACCTAGATTATAGGCTATGACTATACTTCCTGCGGTTACAGGTAGCAGAAGTACGCCTCTAGAAACTTTTTTTATTTGTTCATCTGTCATGGCTATATCGCTAGCGCCAAAGTCTACAGTTCCTGTTGTAAACTGTTGGATACCTGCTCCACTTCCTACTGATTGATAGTTGACTTGGAGGTTAGGAATTTTTTTGTTGAGTAGAACAAACCAGTTTTGATAAAGTGGTGATGGGAAACTCGCGCCTGCTCCTGTTAGCTGAACCTTGCTGCTTATTGCTGGTCTTTGAGCAACTGTCAAGCTAGGCCCTACTTTAAATTCTCCAGAAAAGGCAGAATTTTTACCGCCGACGGCGACTAACCCTAAAGTCATTACTGACAATGAGATCGAGATGGCTACTGATCTTTTTTCAAATCGCATAAGAATTGTCTTTTTCTGAGTTGACTTATGTGGACTGCCAAGATTGTATGATGAAACCTACTTAACTGAGGTAAAGAACAGGTTAAGACTCGTTCAAAATCGCCTTTTTTTTAGGTATTTTTAGATATTAGGCACTTCTGTGATTAGATCTTGGACTTTTTGGGCTGTTGCAGGAGCTAATAAAAGACCATTACGATAATGTCCTGTCGCTAAGACTACATTACTGTAACCTGTTAGTTTCTCAATAATCGGTGCTCCAACTCCTACAGGTCTTGGTCTTTGACCTGACCAAGTTTTAATGACATTTGCTTTAGCTAAACTAGGACAAAAAGAGATAGCCTTAGCAAGGACTTCTTGTAATAGTTGATCATCTGCTTTGACTTGATCCTGAGCGTCTGGATATTCTACTGTTGCTCCTAGCCAATACTCGCCTCCTCTTAGTGGAATAATATGAACATCTTCTGCTGTAATCACAGGTTGAAAATCTTTTTTTCCTATACTATTATCTAATCTTAGTTGCAGTGCTTGTCCTAAAACAGGCTGCATCTTGACATTTTTTTCTAAATGTGCTACTACATCAACTGAACCTAGACCAGCAGCTATTACTAGATAATCTAAGGGTTTTAGGTGACCATTGATGATGATTCCACTACAGCGCTTTAGAGGGGAACTGGGGTCATCAATAATAACTAGATTATTAACTTTATGTCCAAACTGGAGGGTTACTCCATTAAGAGAGGCTCCTTCTAGAAGAGCTTGAGTTAGTTCGGTTGGATTAATTTGCCAATCATTAGGAGAATAGACTGCCGCAATCAAATCAGGATGTTGAATTTGAGGGCAGTTTTCTGCTAGTTGCTGCGGATTCCATATTTCTATTTTCCAGGACTGAGACTGGCGAATTGTTTGAAGAGTTTGCCATCTAGTGAGGGATTCTGGGGTAATACAAAGATGAACCAAACCTTGTGAGTTGTGAGATATAGTTCTTTTAGTGAGAGATTCTAACTCAGAAATTAGTAGAGGATAACGCTGGATACTTGTTTGACGCAATTCCCAAGCTCTACCACTTTTTTTCTGGCTACTAATACCGACTAAAACGCCTAAAGCTGCTCTCGTTGAGCCTTTTAGGGCGGTATTTTCTTCGATAAGGGTTATTCCCAAGTCAGGGAGGTTACTTAGTTCGTAAGCAATTGTTGCGCCAACTACACCACCACCAATAATCACAATCTCAGTCATAAGTTTAAGTGTGGGGTGAGCAGGTTGTCAAGCTAAGATAAGGCGGGAAAATGCGTCTTATCTTAACTATTAACTATCTAGCCCGGCAGTAAATTGAGATAGGCGTTAAAATCCTTAATAGCCTCGTTATACTGAAGAACCGCATTACTAGCATTACGATCTTTAGCCGCAACATCAATTCTCTCAACGTGGTTAAAGAGATTCTTGGCTAGTTCATTTGCCTTGGCTTGATCTTTGGGTAGTAAACTAGCCGAAAGATTATTCATATCTTGGCGTAAGCGTCCAAGTGGACCATGAATAAAGGTTCCGGTATCGACCCAATTCTCTTTAGCAATCAAACCCTCTAGCTTGTTCATCTGTTCTCTGTACTCCTTAACTGGGGTAGCAATGATTTGTAATTGCTCAATTTTGCCCGCAGTATAAACAGTAGGAATTTGGGTAGCAGGCGCACTACTACAGCTAACTAGTAAGCTAGTTACCATTACTAGAATCAAGGAAACAACAGCACGAAAATTCAGCATCATTAAATTATCTCTTTCTTAGCTCAATCAATTACTTAACTTACCAAAAATGTGTTATTTTTCTACTTTATTAAAAATTGTTAAGCAAATTATACTTTTGTCTGTTTTAATTATTGGAGAAGTTTCTCCTGTCCTATCTGCAGATCAGGTAGTCCTTAAGTATAGTATTTGGCGTGAGTCAATTTCTGTGCAAGATTTAAGAAAACTGGCAGATACTGGTCAAGTCTCTCCTAGTCTAGCTAGTTATTTGTACTTAGTCAAGCGCCAGCCAGAAGATCTGCAGAAAATTCTCAATCACCCTGTTAAAGTAGATCCTATTTTTCTGTCTAAGTTTCTGAATAGTTT
The DNA here is from genome assembly GCA_949127655.1 of Chroococcales cyanobacterium PMM_0086. GTDB lineage: Bacteria > Cyanobacteriota > Cyanobacteriia > Cyanobacteriales > Microcystaceae > CAISPN01. The sequence continues at coordinate 8,403 of CASBQB010000034.1, forward strand.
TCTGGGGGGGGTACTTTTAGATCAAGTCAGTGAAGTAATTCATACACCTCAAGTAAAAGCTTCCCGTGAGTCCTTACGAGGTGCTTTGGTCACGACAGCTTTAACTGATGGTGAGATTCGTTTGATTAAAGTTCTAGAAAATTATCCTACTCCATCTGTAGAAGTAGAAGGGGATCGTTTAGTAGAAATTTATGGTCTCTTGCAAAAAACCCTAAAATCACCTCTATTCTCTATAATTAAATTTTAATTCAACCTCTTTGGTCTATTCAAGATGAAGCCTTCTATCTTAACTCAACTTGGCTGTGCTGGTTCTATTATACTTGCTTTGTCTATAAGTAATGCTGCACAGGCAGAAACTAGCCCAACCCGCACGATTATTTTTTCTTCACCCCAACCTATCACAGTATCTTCAGAAAGAAATAATCCAGAGCAAGTTAACATCTCTGATAATCAAAGCACAGAACAAATGGCTATTGATCGTTTTGGCTGTGACTGTAATGGTTGTCAGAATCAAATCTTGCAATCTCTGCAGAAATTATAGGGTGTGTTCAGTTGTTTAAATATCTAGAATTAAATAGATATTTTTGGGCAAAATCTAGTTCCACAAAAAGCTAAAAAGATGTTAAAATAAAATTGATGAAATAAAAATCAGCCAAAA
>CASBQB010000035.1 GCA_949127655.1 Chroococcales cyanobacterium PMM_0086
CGCTCCTTTGGGTTCATAGTCGGCAAAAAAATACTGCAGCTATTAGAGCAGGATTAACCAATGAGAAATGGACTTGGAACGACCTAGTTACCTATCCCACACTCATCTGATGCACGACCGCTTTCAGTACCTTAAAAGTATCATCAGTTGAAGCATCATCGACTATTACTACTTAATAATGGGGGGTAAGTTAGTTGTTCAATGGCGGGTAAAACTTTTTGATCTAAAATAGTAGCTCTGCTATGGGTAGCCGTAACAATTGTAAAAAGAGGAGTAGGATAATTCATATTTCTAGCTTTGTATTATAAAAATAAAATACTTCTTAAATGGTAAATGTACCAGCATTATTATGTCAAGATCTAGCCTTGAGAATGTCGCCCCGATACTTTAATCAGCCCATAAACTCTCCACGCCTACTATTTTGTAAAGACTACCAGCTTATTTACTACTTACCAAAAACCCCTTTTACCCGATGGCATTATGGTCATCCAATTAGTTTTAGCCTGGACTAGTTGTTCCTTGCGGAGTTGAGCATTATGTAAATTGGCCCCGCAGAAATTTGCTCCTTTAAGATTAGCACTTCTAAGATTAGCACCTGTTAGATCTGCCCCTCTGAAGTCTGCTTCCTCTAAGTCAGTTTGATTTAATTGAGCACCTCGTAAAATTGCTTGTCTAAATACAGCTTTCTTCAATTTAGCCTTTTCAAAGTTAGCTTCTGAGAGATCCGACTCTTGAAAGTTACTTTGAACTAAATTGGCTTCGGAAAATTTGATTCCAGGTACAGAAACTCTAGTCAAGGTCAGACTTGCTAATTGCTTTTGGGCAAAATTTCTCTTATTCTTTTCGTAGAGCCTTAAAATACTTCCTGAGTTTAGTTGGCCTGCCATTCCGGCAATGGTTGGCAGCGAAGGAGATTCAATGTTAGTGTTTTGAAAGGCTGTACTATTGTCGCTCGGTTTGACTATTCCCGAAGTGGGTGCTTGAGAAGCTGTATTATTTCTTTGATTGAATCTGCCAGTTTGTGTAATCGATGAAGAGAATGCCGCAGTTGTTGAGGGGTTTTTTCCTACTCTCCCGACTGTTTTAGTAACCGTAGAAGCACTTCCTGTTAACATACTTTCAGCTAGACTCTCCCCATAAGGTAGAGCTTCCATCGCTTGAAGCACCTCTTTAGCCGTTTTATAACGCTGTTTCACAGAGACTTCCAGCATGGTTTTTAAAACCTTAACCAAAGATTCATTCAGATTTAGGCTTTGACTCCAGATTAACTCCCCTGTGTTGGGATCGCATTCGAGATCTTTAGGAGACTTCCCTGTGAGTAAGTAGACGCAAGTTATTCCTAGTGCATAAATATCACTAGAATAGACTGGACGCATGGCTAATTGTTCAGGGGGGGCAAAGCCAGCAGTACCTATAGCGAATTGAGTTAAGTTAGTATTATTCCCAGCCACTACGGAGTTCACCTGGTTTTTGACAGCCCCGAAGTCAATCAAAACTAACTGTTTATCTTGTTCTCTACGAATGATGTTGGCTGGTTTGATATCTCGGTGAATGACCTTTTGTGAGTGGATATAGTCCAGAATTGGGAGTATTTCGGTTAAAAACTGTTTAACACCAGCTTCTGGGAAAGGTCCATGCTTTTTGACTTCTTGGTGTAAGTTATTCCCTTTTACGAACTCTTGAACTAAATAAAACTGTTGAGTTTCTTCAAAGTAGTCTAGTAGACGAGGTACTTGTGGATGTCCACCGACCTTACCGAGAGTCTGCGCTTCTCTGATAAATAATTCCTTAGCCATTTTATAGACTTGAGGATCACTCGAAGCAGGACGCAGTTGTTTAACCACACAAATAGGTTTACCAGGTAGCCCAATATCAAGTGCTGCAAATGTGGCTCCAAATCCTCCTTTGCCCAGAATACCCAAAACCTGATAGCGATTGTTTAAAAGTAGTTTTGAGCCACAAGCTTGACAGTTTTCAGCGTCTAGAGGGTTTTTCGGTTCAGGACAGGATGGACTGACGCAGTAAACGGTGTTGATTTTTGAGTTCATTCACAATCACCCACATTGTGTTGTTCGTTGCAATACTCCCGAAGGTCGACCTATAACTATCTTATAGTTTTCCCCTAGAAAAGAAAGATCTTGGCAATTTTTAATACTTTCTTATTTTCTTCTCAACTTTTTTGCAAAAAGAGAGTAGATTGCCTTCATCTTAGCTTATCTCAAGGGACTGAAGATCGAATAGTGCAGATCCCAATTTAGTTAATGGACTGACGGTAGGTTAAAATGGTCAGACGATATACATCTTGCTCAAAAGAATGAAAATCTCTGTAAATTGGCTACGTGAATTAATTCAGGTTGATTTAGATCCCCAAGCTTTAGCTCATCAACTCACTTTAGCAGGCTTAGAAGTAGAGGGTATAGAGGATCGTCGGTCTTGGGCAGATGGAGTAGTTATTGGCCGGGTTTTAGAGCGTCAACCACATCCTAACGCGAGCAAGTTAAGTGTCTGTCAAGTGGATATTGGTCAGTCTGAGCCTTCAACAATAGTCTGTGGAGCAGCCAATGTCTGTTCTAATATTTATGTTTCAATAGCCACACTGGGTACTTATCTCCCCAATGTCGATTTAACTATTAAACCTGCGGACTTACGTGGGGTAAAATCTAGTGGCATGATTTGTTCTTTATCTGAACTAGGCTTAGAGAAGGATTCTGAAGGTATCTATATCTTTTCTCAAAATGATCTCGCCGTGGGAACTGATGTACGACCTCTGTTAGGACTGGATGATGTGATTATTGAAATAAGTCCTACTGCTAACCGTGCTGATGCTCTTTCTATGGTGGGTGTTGCTAGAGAGGTAGCTGCTTTAACCGGTGCAGGTGTCATGCTTCCTGAGCTAGTTTCTCTGCCTGAAAATCTCTCTAGTAATAAATTAGAAGTGATTATTCCTCAAATTGAAACCTGTCCTATCTACAAAGCGACTGTTATTGAGGGGGTCAAAATTGCGCCTTCACCAGAATGGTTACAGAGAAGACTGCAAGCAGCAGGTATTAGACCCATTAATAATGTTGTAGATATTACTAACTATGTACTTTTAGAATGGGGGCAACCTCTACACGCCTTCGATCTTGATAGTATTAATAAAATTACCGCCTCAGAAACTCTCAAAATGGGGGTTCGTTTTGCTACAACTGGAGAAACCCTCAAAACTCTAGATGGTCAATCTCGTAATCTGAGTACAGACAATCTGTTAATCACCGCTAATGACTCTCCTGTAGCTATTGCAGGGGTAATGGGTGGAGAAGAAACGGAAGTTCACAGCGAGACGACTAAGATTATCCTAGAAGCAGCTATCTTTGCTCCTATTACTATTCGTCGTTCTGCTAAGTCACAGGGATTGCGTACTGAAGCTTCAACTCGTTATTCTAAGGGGATCAACCTAGAAGCTTTAGACCGAGCGCATCAAAGAACAGTTAATTTAATCTTAGAATTAGCAGGAGGTAAGCTAGTTGAAATAGTTACAGCAGATAACCGTCCTCCTCAGAATAATCGTTCTATTCAACTAAGGCTAGAACGGCTGAATCAGCTCCTTGGACTGGTTAAAGAAGGTTCAAATTTACGTCCTCTAACCATTGAAGAAGTTGAGCAAATTCTCACAGGTTTGGGTTGTCAATACCAATTGAATCATCATACTTGGTCGGTTAATGTCCCTGCTCATCGTGACCAGGATCTAGAAAGAGAAATAGATCTTATTGAGGAAGTTGCCCGTATTTATGGTTATGATCTCTTTAGCGATAAACTTCCCGATGATGGAGGAATGGGTTTTCTCTCTTTTGAAGAACAAATTCAGCGTCGTATTAGAGAGGGTTTCCGTTCGGTAGGACTGACAGAAGTTGTTCACTATTCTCTAGTTAAACCCACAGGGAAAGAGGTAGTTATTGCTAACCCTCTCTTAGTTGAATATTCTGCCCTACGCACTAACCTTATTGATGCTTTAATTGATGCCTTTGAATATAACTATTCTCAAGGTAATGGTTTCCTCAATAGCTTTGAAATTGGGCGTGTTTTTCAAAATAGTACAGAAGGAATTTTAGAAGAAGACCTCATAAGTGGAATAACAGGAGGGGATCTTCTACCTCTAGGTAGTTGGAGTCGTAGTGGTAAGTCTGAACCGATGACTTGGTATCAAGCTAAAGGTATTTTAGATAGTGTTCTGACCAGACTAGGACTTGAAGTTATTTACCGTCGGGATACAGAAGATCCTCTTCTCCATCCAGGTCGCACTGCTTCTCTTTGGTTAGACTCAGAGTACCTCGGACGTTTTGGACAACTTCACCCCCAACTACGTCAAGAAAGAGGTTTACCTGAAGCAGTATATGTCTTTGCATTGCGTCTAAGACCGATTCTAGCCTCTTTAAGCAATGAAAAAAGCCTTACTCCTTGTTGGAGTGCTTACTCGACTTATCCAGCTTTAGAGAGAGATTTAGCCTTCTTTGCACCCCTAGAAATTAGTGTAGCTCAACTTCAAGAAACCATGAGTCAAGCTGGAGGAAGTCTTCTAGAAAAAATCGAACTTTTTGACCAGTATCAAGGTGAAAATGTCCCTGTAAGTCAAAGAAGTTTAGCTTTTAACTTACTCTATCGAGTTAGTGACCGCACTTTAAAAGATACTGAAGTTGAACCGATTCA
>CASBQB010000036.1 GCA_949127655.1 Chroococcales cyanobacterium PMM_0086
ATTGAATGATGTTAAAGTGTAGGGTGGGAAAGGTCTCACCCTATTTTTATAAGCAATAATATGGATACAAAAGCTTTCAAACGTTCGCTACACCATTCAGAAAACTACCATCGTCGGGGTTTTGGACATCAGGCTGAGGTCATAGAAGTATTAAATACAGAATATCAAAGTTCTCTGATTGGTGAAATTCGCAATAATAATTATCAATTGCGACGAGGAGATGTCACCATTCGTTTAGCAGAGGCTTTTGGCTTTTGTTGGGGGGTAGAAAGGGCAGTGGCCATGGCTTACGAAACCCGTCGTCATTTTCCTACTGAACGAATTTGGATTACTAATGAGATTATTCACAACCCTTCGGTTAATCAACGTTTACGGGAGATGGAAGTAAATTTCATTCCCTTTGCAGGAAGCAAGAAAGATTTTTCTATTGTTGGTCAGGGTGATGTGGTAATTCTGCCTGCTTTTGGCGCAAGTGTTCAAGAGATGCAGCTTCTAGACCATTTGGGCTGTACAATTGTTGACACTACTTGTCCTTGGGTTTCTAAGGTTTGGAATTCTGTCGAGAAGCATAAGAGACGTAATCACACTTCAGTAATTCATGGTAAGTACAATCACGAAGAGACAGTCGCTACTAGTTCCTTTGCTGACAAATATCTAGTTGTTCTTAATTTGTCTCAAGCTGAATATGTCTGCAATTATATTTTACAGGGAGGCAATAGAGAGGAGTTTTTAAATAAGTTTAAGAATGCCTATTCTCAAGGCTTTGATCCTGACCTAGATTTAGAATGTATAGGTGTGGCCAATCAAACCACTATGCTTAAAAGTGAAACAGAACAAATTGGGAAACTTTTTGAGCACACCTTGATGCAAAAATATGGACCAATTGAACTCAATCAACATTTCATGAGTTTTAATACCATCTGTGATGCTACCCAAGAGCGTCAAGATGCTATGTTTGAGCTAGTTAAGGAACCGCTTTCTTTAATGGTGGTAATTGGCGGTTATAATTCCTCTAACACCACACATCTACAGGAAATAGCTATTGATTATGCCATCCCTTCCTATCATATTGACAGTGACTCCAGAATTGGCCCTGGTAATCGCTTAGTACATAAACCTTTGGGTAAAGATTTAGAGACAATAGAAGAATGGCTACCATCTGGACCTATTGTTGTAGGCATTACTTCGGGTGCTTCAACACCTGATAAAGTAGTAGAAAAGGTAATTGAAGAGATTTTTGCTATTAAAGGTGTTTAACAAACATTGCGCAAACATCCTGTCTAGAAATAGGCTGTTTGCGCTAGATTAATAAATAATCCTAGAGGCCGGCACATTGAGAGAGTGGACAAATATTAAACAAACAGCGTGTCTTCGTAGGTCCTGATAATATTCTCAAGTTCGAGATTTCGTTCTTGTTGAGATTGCATTATGGGGGTAAGATTTCTTGGTTGTTGAGAGTCAATTCGAGCAATATAAAGCAACCATGCGTAAAAGAAATCGAAAAAATTAATAACTTGATTAAATACATCAATTCCTAAAGGACGAAGATGTCCTCCTTTGTGTTGAGAACGATATTTTTTTAGTGGTTTTTGCAAGGTCTCATCAAACCATTGAACTGTTTTTTCTGCTGTAGAATCTGATTCAAAAGAAACTAAAGCTAGTTTATTGAATAGATTGCTATTTAGAGCTAAGTTATTAGTCTCATCTGGAGTAGGTGATACTCTAATACCCAATCGATTGATTACATTACTAAGAAACTTAATCTTAATTATATTATCAATGTCACTATTATCTGGGGCTAAAAAAATTGAAGTTTGACCTTTAATAAATAGCCAACCAATACTATTTTCTAAACTTGTCTGTTCATTGATACGGCTATCTCCTAAACTAATATCTTTATTTACATAATTTTTAATAAGCTGTTTAGCTAAAATAACTTTTTGCTTTAGGCTTTTAATGAGATATTCAACCTCTAATATGATTTTTTCAATTTGTTTTTTACTTCGAGGTTTTAAACTTTCAGATAGTATTTTTGTAATGAATATTTTTCTGGCTTCAGGAGTATGTGGTAGAGCAGTAAACACTTCTAACAAAATTATATATTTGCATCCAATGCTATGCCCTAACCAATAGAAGTTTTGCTCATCTAAATATACTTCATAAGCATAATTCTCTATTTTGGCGATTCTCACAATTTCTGGTAAAATCTCATATTGCTCATTGATCAAAAAACCTGCTTGGTTATAGTGATTAAGTGTAAACTTAAATGGCAAAAGAATAATTGAATATCCTTGATCAAAAAGAAACTTTAAGATATGTTGATAAAAAAACATTGGAAAAAAACTACCAAAAAAAGTTCCCCCAATAAATTGTATAACCCCTTTGGGTTGTGGATGAAGTGCAACCCAACTATGTAATATACGCTTGAATTTTATCTTGGTTTTCATCGTGTTTAGGGAGTAATAAAACTATATACATCATTTTTATTTGTTTAGTTATATTATTAATACATTATAAGGTGTTTAACAAAAGCACTATATAATGTCTAGTTTATATTATAATTATTCAAATTGTTACAAACAATAAAGATGAATCACCCAAATTATATGTTTTATAAACTACTATAGAGATATAGAAAGAATATATCTGTCACTTCTAAATCTACTAAAAAATAATTTGTTCCCTAAAATCTTGAAAAGTTAGATTATCGAGACTAATTAAATATTTCAATTATAATTTATCAAAGGATAGAATACTATGTTAATTAAAGAGCAAGAGAAAATCATCATACTTTGGATAGTTTTTTTGTTGGGACTTCTGTTTCATACTCAATTAGGATTAATGCCCCTTTTTCATGGTCTTAATGTGGCTGATTCTCAAGCACAAAATATAGGAGAAATTACTCTCATTATGTGGTTGATGTTAGGCTTTTTTGTTTTGCCAATGGCAGCAATTATTGTTACCATTTTTAATGACTCCAAGCGCTATCGAAGTATTCACTTTGGCTTAACAATATTTTATACTGTATTGAATTTTTTCCACCTTATTGCTGATTCCATAGTGCCCCCAATTGCTTTGTACCAAATTGCACTGATGGTGATTTTATTCATTATAGGTCTACTTCTTAACTTTGTCTCTTTTGGGTGGCTGAAACAGCGTCAGCTTAACAAAGTATCGATTTAGAATAGAGATAACAGGTTAAAGTACACTAGGAGAAAGCAAGCTTTGGTAGGTCGTTGAAAGAGGTTTGACAAATACGCAAATACAATATTTTCAACCGATATTCATCATGCTGAATGTGGTTTAGTGAGAAACAGCTAACTAGTAATTAAATATTACTGTTGCCCTAGATTCCTATCTCTAAGAGGAGAGAGACTTTACAAATCTCTAGTTAGAGCCTCCATAAAGACTAGCGTAGTAACCTAAGATAGATTCAATCAACTTTTCGTTATCTTGGTTCAATTGTCCGATTGATTTTATAATGATGCCTCTAGCTTGACTATGATGATAGGCAAAATTTGACTTATTTTCTGGAATAATCTGTACGGTTATCCCTGAAACTTGCTCGAGATGGGCGGCAATTTCTAAATAAATCGCTAGAGGTAGATTAGAGTAACTTACTTGTTTTTCAGAGACTTCCACGCTAGTTAGCTTCCTCCTAGCAAAGTTGCTCCTAATTTAGCTCGGGGTTTTGGTTGTGCAATGATTGCTTGTCCAACTTGTCTGCGGACTTCTTGTCCATGTTCTTCTAATACTACTGTAGGCATAGAACTCCTAGCATTTTCCACTCTTTTGACTCGAACCTGCCCATTAGAAATATACTGACCTGGTTGAACGTAACGACTAGTACTTTCATTGGGAGCTTTGAGAATGACTTTAATTGTATTACTCACAGTAATGACTCCTGTTACAAGGGTAGCATTAGCTAAATCAGGAGAAGGTAAGCTTGGTTGCTGGATGATAACAGGCTTTTTGGAAATGTTTTTTTCTTTATTTGAACCTGACTTAGAAGGTGGGGCAATAATGATATCTTGACGAGCTTTAATTTTAACTGTTTTTTGTATAGGGAATGAAGCAAAGGGGTCTTGTCTGCCCCTGTCGACTTTTTCTCGCCTTTTGTTAGGATCAATAGAAGGCACAAGTCCGGGAACATTAATAGTTGGTCTAGGTGGTAAAGAAACTATCCCAGAGGCCGCACCTGAAGGGGTTGGGGTAGCTGAAGCACTTACGGTAGGGGAAGGTGAAGGGGTGTTGGTTGCTGTCGGTGGTGGTGGTGGTGGTGAAGATGAACAGCTACCTAGTCCCATAGTAATTACTGCTATTAGTGCAGAAAGTTTTTTCATTAGACGAACTCCTCAAGAATAAATTTTCACCCTAAAATTACCACTCTTATCTTAAAACAAGCGGAAGATTAAAAATCAATTATTATCTGCTATGGAGGTGATTTAATTGACCCCTAATTTACAAAACTTCCATCATTAGAATATTTTTCAAACTTTGAACACCTTTTTTAACTTGACGAGAGACAGTCACCACACTAATACCCATGGCCTCGGCGGCTTGCTTTTGGGTTAGATCCTGTAGGAAAACGAATTCTAGAACTTGTCTTGTTCTCTCTTCTAACTGTTCTAAAGCTTGTTGAAGACGTATTTGATCCTCTTGGACTAACTGAAAACTACGATGACGAGGGTCTGGTATTAGTTCTGCTAAACTTGTTTTGCTGCCTTCATCATTACTTATTGGTACATCTAGGCTAATTGGTTCACGGTTTTGCAAGGCTAGTTTTATTTCTTGCCATTGAGTCAGAGAAAGTTCTAGATTTTTGGCTATTTCGAGATCATTAGGTAGTCTTCCGTGTTGTTGTTCGTATTTTTCACGTAGACTAGAGACCTGGTGTCCTATTTCCATCCATTGTCTAGGAATACGTACTGAACTACTCCTATCTCGTAAGTAATGTTGAATTTCCCCTCTAATATAGGGCACGGCAAAAGAGCTAAAGGCGTTGCCCTTTTCTAGATCGAATTTTTCAACTGCCCGAAGCAGTCCTAATGACCCTACTTGCAATAAATCTTCATAGGCTTCACCACATCGGTTAACCCAGTGGTAGGCCTCTTTTTTAACTAATCCAATATTTAATTGTATTATCTGATTTCGTACTTTGTTACAGCTAACTTGTCGGTACTCTTGAAATAGACGTAACGTTTCAAATTTTAGAGGATCTTTTGAGAGGGGGAGCATACACCCATTATACCTTCTGTGTTTTTTGTAGATTTTTTATTTGTTTTGACTGTTTTATAACTACTATATCCTAACATTATCAGTGTTATCTGTTGACTAGCAACAGTATTGTTACTACTTATAATCTAGTTGATTAGCGAAAAGTCAAAGAACTGGAAAGACGAAAAAGAGGGGAAACCAAGCCCCTCTTAGTAATTATATCGAGATTTCCCGGCTTTAGGCTTCTGCTTCGACTCGTGCATAGAAAATGCCACGAACCTTAACATCTAGAGGATCTTTAGCACCTAGATCGGTATCGGATGGCTGTTCACTTTCAAATGTGCCGGATATTTCACCAGTTTCTGCATCAATTTTGGTAATTTGGAGAGACATATTGCCTTTAGCGACACCAGTTCGCTTAGCGTTTAGTCTTTTGTACTCAGAGTCATCCCCACTAGCTGGCAGAGCGATTGCTGTATCGTATCCTGTATAGACTCCACGACCTTTAGGATCAAGGAACCCAGCACCTCTATATGAAGGAACGGAGTATTCCCCGATGAAGTCAGTAGAGGTAGTAATGGCGGTGTAACCTGGTTCTGTCTTACCTATGAGATTTTTTAAGGTAAAGAAGAAAGGAACTTCTTCTCCACCAGGTAGAAGAACGGTGATCGGTTGAAAGTCAATGCCATCTTTTTCACTAAAAGTCAGAACACCTTGGTCATCTAAGGTAATAGTTCCAGTAATTTGTTCTAGACTGGAGGTATCACGAGTAAGAACTTTTCCTTGAATAAATTCTGCTACTTGACGTTTATTGGCAGGTTCTTCTTTAACAAAATATTCTTGTGGTTCTAGACAGAGATCCGAGACAAGATAATTAATGTTAGGCTCAATAGAAATTGAACCACGAGTGAATGCTGAAATCTGAGGACATTGATTAGCTAGTCCAGTACCGACAATTTCATCATAAGTCATTTGTTCTTTACTAGCTGCTTCAGCAGGTCCATCACTACAAGCTGTGAGGAAGCTGAGACAGAGTGCCAAAAATGCCACAAATATTGCACGAAATTTCATCTTTAACCTCGCTTTGTCAATTTTTTAATTTAAAATCCCTATTATGAGAATCAGATAAGAGAGTTAAAGGGATGGGGGGACATGATAACCACCCCTTGTTGCCTTGAATGCTTCTCTATCTGCGGTGGTGCGATTGGGCACTTTTCAAGACGCTTAATGTATTTTAAGGCAAAAAGGGAACCTCCCTTTAATCAATGTAGAGTGCCTTGAATGAGAAAACTGATCTAGATAGAGGTGCGCTAATCTTCTATGATGATGGTGATCTGTTTTGCTAAGATTTATGAACAGTCCTCCTGGGGATAAAAGCCTTTTATCTGCTCAACTATACTCTTTAGGGGAAATAGTCCGTAATCTGACAAGTCACGCTCAAAATGATCTAGAGGCTATTTTAAGCATTCTCAGAGAACTTGAGTCTTTGCATCAACAAATTAGGTTAGAATCTTTTGAACCGATTCTTCCTCAGACTCGACACGCTCTCTATCCTCTTTTAAGAGATCTTGAGGAGAAAGGAGGTTGGCCTTATATTGAACGGATGAAGTTACAGACTCTTCTCAAGTTACTTGACCTTGATGCTGAACCTATCTCACCTTCTAATTTATCTACACAAACAGCTATGTCTATAACTATTAATCCCATTAAATTTGGTACGGATGGCTGGCGAGGTGTGATCGCTGCTGATTTTACCTTTGAACGTGTTGCTTATTTGGCTCCTCTGGCTGCTGTTATCCTAGAGCAAGAGTATGGTCAGACTGCCGAGCGTCGAATTATTGTAGGCTATGATCGTCGTTTTTTAGCCCAGGAGTTTGCTCAAGTAGCGGCCGAAGCCATTGCTGAAGTTGGTTATGAGGTTTGGTTATCGGACAACTATGCTCCAACACCTGCTTTTAGTTGGGCAGCTAAAGCCGCAAATGCTCTCGGTGCCATTGTTTTAACCGCTAGTCATAATCCTGCTAAATACCTAGGCTTCAAGGTTAAAGGCGCTTTTGGTGGTTCTGTGTCCCCAGAAGTCACCCAAAAAATTGAGGCTCGTCTTGCTGAACCTCCTATAGATAAAAAAGATGGGGGTTCTCTCAAGACTTTTGATCCTTGGTTAAGTTATTCTCAAGAGCTAAAGTCAAAGGTCAATTTAGAATTGATTCAAAATGCCGTAAAAAGCGGACAATTGAAAATTTTCTCTAATCCCATGTATGGCTCAGCTTCAGGATGGTTAGAGCGTCTTTTAGATGTGCCTGTGACTGAAATTAATGGTCAGCGTGACCCCCTCTTTGGAGGTGCCCCGCCAGAACCCCTACCCCGTTATTTAACGGCTTTTTTAGAAGAAATCAAGACTTGTCAAGCTCCAGAAAAGTTACGTGTCGGGCTGGTTTTTGATGGCGATGCTGATCGTCTTGCTGCAGTTGATGGCCAGGGTTGTTTCTTGAGTTCCCAAAACTTGATCCCTATTCTGATTGAGCATTTAGCTTCAAGACGCGGCTTAACTGGAGAAATCATTAAAACTGTCAGTGGTTCTGATTTATTTGTCCATCTTGCTGAACTTTACAAATTGCCTCTTTTTGAAACAGCAATCGGTTACAAATATATTGCTGAGCGGATGCTAAGTTCTAAAGTCCTTATTGGTGGTGAGGAGTCGGGTGGGATTGGATACGGAACACACATACCAGAAAGAGATGCACTTTTATCTGCTCTGTATGTGTTAGAAGCAGTGGTGAAATCTGGTCAAGATCTAAGTGTGTTACATAGACAACTACAAGAGCAGACAGGTTTCTTCTCGGATTATGATCGCCTTGATTTACCCTTAGCTAATATGAGTGTGAGGAACTTACTTGTAGAGAGGTTAAAGAATAATCCTCCTGAAGTGATTGCCGGACAAAAAGTAATTAATTGTCTTACGGTTGATGGGTATAAATTCCGTTTAGCTGATGGACGTTGGTTACTAATTCGCTTTAGCGGGACTGAACCTGTTCTGAGACTCTATTGTGAAGCTGGTAATTTGTCGCAAGTAAGAGAAACTCTAGAATGGGCTAGGGACTGGGCCAACTCAATAACTAAATGACCATTTTAATCTTGGCTACTAGCAACCCCGGCAAACTGCAGGAAATGCAGGGCTATTTTGTCGGGTTAACTTGGCAATTACAGTTAAAACCAGAAACTTTAGAAATAGAAGAGACAGGGAAAACCTTTTTAGAGAATGCTGCGCTTAAGGCCTCACAGGTAGCTATGGCTTTAGAATCATATGCCATTGCTGATGACTCAGGGTTGATGGTAGATGCCTTAAATGGCAGGCCGGGGATTTATTCAGCCCGTTATGGAGGTAATGATCCTCAACGCATCGAACGTCTTTTAAAGGAATTAGGTGAAAGTGTTCAGAGAGAGGCTCAGTTTATCTGTGCTTTAGCTGTGGCCGCCCCCGATGGTACAGTAATTCTGACTAGTGAGGGGAGCTGTTCAGGGACCATCCTCAAGCAACCTTTAGGAGAAGGAGGCTTTGGTTATGATCCTATTTTTTATGTGCCTACTTATCAGCAAACATTCGCCCAGATGACTAGTGAGTTAAAAAATCAAGTTAGTCATCGGGGTAGGGCTTTTGCTGCTTTGTTGCCCGATTTAAGAGCTTTAGAGGTTAGGGTTTGAATCCCTACCCTCTTATTATAAAAACCACAGATGAGGCTATATTGCCTCGAAGTCTTTTTCTCCAGTACGTATACGGATGATTTGATCAACTGGGGAAACAAAGATTTTCCCGTCACCAATTTCACCTGTTCTAGCAGCAGAAATGAGCTTATCGACCACCATATCGACTTGATGATCTTCAACAACGATTTCTACTTTGAGCTTTTGTAGGAATTCAACAGTATATTCTGAACCTCGATAACGTTCAGTTTGTCCTTTTTGACGACCAAAGCCTCGGACTTCTAGAACAGTCATACCCACTATTCCAGCATTGACAAGAGCGATTTTGACTTCATCAAGTTTAAAAGGACGGATAATGGCTTCTACTTTTTTCAATGGCTAACTCCTTGTTAAATAGCTGTTCTGATTTTTAATTTAACTGTGATCCTGCAACTTTTTATCATTTCATTAAGAGTTTTTTTTGTAGTATTAAGCACCCTTTCCCCTTTAAGCAGAAAATATTCTTAAATTTTTAAGTTTTTTAATCTTTTATCCAGCTTAACAAAGATTCAGGTAAACATTGTCTCAGACGAGTATTCGGCTCAATACAGACATGAATAGTCTTGGCTTTTGCTACTTCTTGCCCATTGGTGAGCAAAGTCTGCCAAACTTGGTAATCAATACTAAACTGGTTCTGGGTTAGTAAGATTGGCTTGAGGGTAATCTCTATTTCTTCTCCACAGAAGAGAGGTCGCTTAAAGTCAATTTCTGCATGAATAATTGGTACGATTACTTGGCTATTGGTAAAAAATGTTTTGAGATCTATTTTTGCAGACCTAATTGATTCCTCGTAAGCTTCATGACAGATCGAGAGAAGATTGGCAAAGTAGACAACACCTGCTGCATCTGTATCTCGTAATTGTACTGTTCTTAAATATTTCATTGGTTTAGGATTATAGCATTGATAATCCTAAGTTAGTGTATCTATTCAAGAAATTAATCAGATATTAAAAAAATATGGATAGTATGGGTTTTAGATTTAAGTTTTTTATGCTAAGTTAAGTCAATGCAAGTTACTCGCTAACTAAACCTAGGGTCAATTTAAATCAAAAAAAGGGCTGACCTCCCGACTAGATAAGGAAAGGAAGTATGAATCAAAAAAATTACCAACCAATAGTCAAAGTTGTTTTAGCGATAATAGTAGCTATCGGTAGTTACAGTTACAAGAGCATAGCTGAAAGTAAACCAACAGAATTGAAGCAAGTTTCGAGTGGTTCCGAAGCAACCATAGAGACAGATATAGAGGCTCAAAAGTTTCTCAAAAATAGTAGAAAAGGCTCTCATAAAGGGGTGGCTTCTTGGTACGAAGGAACAGGAGGAAGCTACACAGCGGCACACAAAACGCTACCATTTGGCTCAAAAGTCAGAGTGACTAATCTAAAAAATGGTCGTTCAGTAGTCGTAAAGATTACTGATCGCGGACCTTTTGTCCGAGGAAGAGTGATTGATCTTTCACCAAAAGCAGCACGAGCTATAGGGGTTTATAATAGCGGCGTAGGTCGTGTTCAAGTCGAGGTACTAAGTAACAGTTAGCAGAGAGTTATAGAGGTAGTGCATCTTACCTAAGCAAAACAATAGCGAACCTTAAACCGTTAAGATGAGAAAATAGAATTATTGACAAGATTCTGTTGAAAAGATCAGATCTAAAAGCTCTTATGACAGTTACCAATTCAAACTCTAAGCTGCCTCTATCTGTTTCTGCAACAGCTAGCGTTCCGGTAGTCACTTCTATTGTTATTCATGCTCTCTTCTTGAGTCTACTTTTACCAGGAATGAACCAGACATCAGCGGGAGAGGAAAATACTCCTCTAGTCAAAGTACCGTTAGTAGAATTAAACGCTGCAGAAAGAACTCGTCTACCAAACCTGTCTGCTTCAAGTAGTAATCAAGGGTCATTGGATAATAAATCCACTACAGCGATGTTAGATCCATCACTTAACAGTACACTGCCAGTGATTCCAAATACTTCTAATAGTGGATTACCATCGCTCCCACCCTTGCCACAGCTGCACTCTTTACCGCCACTTCCCCCGTCATATAATCTTCCTTCAAATAGTGGGTTACCGACTCAAAATCCCTACATACCGCCATTTCCCTTAGACAATAATTCCCGTCCCATAGCAATTAATCCCTCTTCTTTACCTTATCCTCCCCCTATTGATCCGCCATCTTCTACAAGTCGTCCGCGAGAAAATACTCCATCTCAAGTACGCCCCAAGTTTGATAATCTTCCACCAATTTATAACCCAGATGATCTAATAAACAATAGGAGACCTGTTGCCAATAGTGATACGGTTAACAACTCAAATAATCAGAGTGATCAAATAGCCCTAGAACAGTGGAAAGAGAGATTAATTGCACAGAGAGTTGCTGAAATAGAGCGCAGAAGAGAAAGTCTGCGTGAGGATACAAGAAACACCTCTGATGATGAGGCTATGCGCAATAACATCACGTGGATGTCTAAAGTCAGATCTGAAAAACCCCAGGCAGTGACTTTAGATGGCATTTATCCAAAAGATGCTTGTTTACGTCAGTTAGAAGGAACTAGCGTAGTTGGGATAGTAGTCGATGCAAGTGGCAGGATAACCAGTACCATTGATATGATCAAAAGTGCAGGTTATCCAGTTTTGAATCAGCAAGCAATAGCCCAAGTTCAAAACGCTTACTTTAAGAACACTACTGGTAGTCCACAAGCCAATCGAGTGAGCGTTAATTTTAAATACGATCCCTCTGTTTGTCGCAGTTACACACGCTCCCAAGCACCGCTAGAGGTGGCACCAAGCACCAGACCAGAAGTAACACGCCAAGCACCGCTAGAGGTGGCACCAAGCACCAGACCAGAAG
>CASBQB010000037.1 GCA_949127655.1 Chroococcales cyanobacterium PMM_0086
AAATTAAGAAAAGATCTTAATTTTAACCAAAAGTAGTCTTTAACTGCTTTAACCCCTCTTCGGGTTAATCCAAGGCGCGAGATAGTGGTTGTTTGGTAGTTAAGCCCAGACGGTTCGACAGTTCAAAATGGTTGATTGGACAGATATAACGGGTCGTTATATCTGACTATTCAATAAGCAACTATCCGCTCTGTAAAACCTATGCAAACCTAAATTTGCTGTTTACTTCTTGCTTCAATGTAGTTTCTTGATGACTCAAGAAAGGTTTATCTACTCCACAAGCTAACCCCGTAGAGCTTACGGTTTTGAGAGTTTTTTTTGTTTATCGATGAAATCTTTTTTCGCCTTGGTTTTTGGCTGATTTTTATTTCATCAATTTTATTTTAACATCTTTTTAGCTTTTTGTGGAACTAGATTTTGCCCAAAAATATCTATTTAATTCTAGATATTTAAACAACTGAACACACCATAAAAAATAAGCAGAAGGAGAAAGACATTGCTTATTGAGTAATGCTCGTTTTTTCCACCAATTCACCCTGTAAGTACTTATGTATGATATTTCTTGTCACATCGGGAATAGATTGATTAAGTTGATTCGCTAAATCTTGGATTTTTTGAGTGTCCTGGGCCGATAAAATAAATTCAATCTCCTTTTGAGCCATTTGTTCTTGAGCATAACCCTGATAGCGTTGTTTTTCTTGAGAGAGGTTTTCAATGCTAGTCCATTCATTGTTTTCAACGCTTTCAAGTAAATCTTGTTCTTCCGAGTTTACAGAATTCACCATATTAACCTCCTAAGTATTTCTTCTTCATTTTGCGACTAGGAATGATCGTTTTAAGAAAGATTTCAGAGTCGCTTTCCACAAAGGGGACAAGATAAACGTAGTCTTTTATTCTAACGATAAAAATCTTCTGATGAGAATATTGCTCCGCATTGTAGTGTTCAATTGTATCTAATAAATCGTTCTGAGCAATAGCTTGTACTATCTATATAAAAGAAATATCTCTTTCGAGAATTAATTGTTGGTTCTTAGCTTTATTCCAATGAAAGGGTTTCATCTTCTTTGAATCTGTTTCAAGGATTAAAGGTTCTGTTGCAAAATTTCTTCTTCCCTTTAAATAACTCGCAAAACACAAGGAATATCTTTGATAGCCTCTAAACGGCTAATTTCCTCTATTGCTTGTCGGAAAAGCTTTTCCTGCACATTATGGGTAACCACAACAATCTCAGCATCTGCTTCTTGAAAACCAATCTGAACTACAGATTTTAAACTAACTTGATTTTCCCCAAAACAAGTGCCAATTTGTCCAATTACTCCAGGTAAGTCAGTACTAATAAAACGAGTATAAAAACTACTTGATAACTCTTCAATAGGGATAATTTGACAATAGTGTTGATGGTTAGGGATCAGAAGAGGATCAAGACTAGCTGCATTCCCACTACTCTTGAGAATAGCCACAATATTCATAATATCCGAGACAACCGCGCTAGCTGTCGGTCCAGAACCTGCCCCAGGACCATAGAACATCACCTGTCCAAGGGGATCACCTTCAACTAAAATGGCATTATTAACCCCATTGATATTAGCTAATGGATGCTCTTTCGGAACTAAAGTAGGATGAACCCTTAATTCCAAGCGATCTGACTCCTCTCCAGCATTACCTCGCGCTATAGCCAATAATTTAATGACAAAACCTAAACGATCCCCATAAGTGATATCAGCGCTGCTGACCTGCCTGATCCCCTCACAGTAAACATCTTCTCGTTTGATATGTCCGCCAAAACCAATTGATGCCAAAATACTGATTTTATCGGCTGCATCTAGTCCATCCACATCTGCACTGGGATCAGCTTCAGCATAGCCGAGCTCTTGAGCTTTCCTCAAAACAGTCTCAAAATCTGTTCCAAAACTAGTCATCTGGGTCAGAATATAGTTAGTAGTACCATTAACTATACCAACAATAGATTGAAGACGATTAGCGCCTAGAGACTGCTTAAGCGGTTTAATAATTGGAATACCGCCCCCGACTGCAGCTTCTATCAAGACATAGACCCCGGCTTTTCGAGCAGCAGCATAGATTTCCTCCCTGTAACGGGCAATCACTGCCTTATTAGCAGTTACAACGTGTTTACCCGCTCTAATAGCCTTGAGAATCAATGAACGGGCTGGTTCTAAACCCCCTAAAAGTTCTACAATAATACTGATATCTGGATCATTAACGATTGAGTCAAGGTCTGTGGTGAGGATATCCCTAGGAAGTTGCACGCTTCTAGGTTTTTCTAATGAACGCACGCCAACCCTTTTAATCTTCATCTCCGATAGTAAAGGGTTTCTTCTCGATGGGTTCAAAAGAATTTCTGCAGTTCCCGTGCCGACGATGCCAAGTCCAAGTAAACCTATTTGATACACTCTAAGAAGTTCCTTATTGCTCAATTCCCACTATCTACGATACAGGGAAAAAGGCTTTCCGCACCAGAGAGATCTACTTGAGAGTTTAATTTAGTTAGAAAAACAGAAAGAGGCTCTTTCTTTTGGTAAATCGATTGAAGTGGACTGTTCAAGGTTGTTCTAGATGAATGCTTAGCATAGATCGTCAGAATAAAGGTCAAAAAAATAGCTGTAATTAAGTAATTGATTTTTTTCACGAAGCTTCCTCACTTTCACAAAACACCAGTCCCTAGCTTTTCTATTTCCCCTCAAATGGATGACTACGTAACATAGAAAGAGGGGGAATTCTTAACCTTTACGGTACCGCAGTCTTCAGGAAATCTACCCTCATCTTTGTGACAGTCTTAAAGTTGTCTACTTAATTTGTGAATAAGCTATACGATATTATGGGCAGTGTCGGTAAGTCTAAAAATTTATAATTTACTTTTATGAGCGATAGTCTATATCAAATTAATTGTGCCGAGCAACTAGCTACTCTACTTTGTCGTTATGGCTTTGATTTAGAAGATTGGATGCCTCAATCTCTTGTGAATCAATGGTTAGAGAAATATTCTGACCAGTGGATCTATCTTTCTGTACTGGAAGCACTCTATCAAGGGCGTTACAAAATTGTCTCTGTTGAACAAATTTTAAAACTCTGGTCAAGAAAAGGAGAGCCTAAATTTCACTTCAGCCTAGAATTTGAGTCGATGATTAACAGGACAGGTCCAAAATTGTCTTTAAACTCAATACCCCCTGTCCCAAATGAGGAGATCCCAAATATAGAGGAAAAAGAGGAGATCCCAGAACAGATCAAACGGCATTCCATTGAGCAGTTTATCCCTTTAATCAACGCTTCTAGCTTCTACAATAGATTGAAGTCTGTGGCAGAGCAAAATATTCAAGCTGAATGTTAAGTTTGATGACCAAGTTGTAAAGCTCTATTGCAAATTCAGGCAAAGTTGAGAAATTAGGGTTATTCAGTCCTGAAACGCGTGCTACTATACGACTCATAGCTGGGCATAACAGATATAAGGAGAAAGAGTTTGGTATTAAGAGTTGCTGTTGTTGGTTCTGGACCTGCCGGCTCATCGGCGGCAGAAACTTTGGCAAAAGCAGGTATTGAAACATACCTATTTGAGCGCAAATTAGATAACGCCAAACCATGTGGCGGCGCAATTCCTCTCTGCATGGTCAGTGAGTTTGAATTACCACCTGAAATCATTGACCGACAGGTGCGCAAAATGAAAATGATCTCTCCTTCTAATATAGAGGTCGATCTTGGTCTAGATAATCAAGATGAGTATATTGGGATGTGCCGTCGTGAAGTTCTCGATGGGTTTATGAGAAATAGAGCAGCTAAATTAGGTGCTAAGTTAATCAATGGGATTGTCTTTGAATTAGAAATACCCAAAGTAGACAAAGATCCTTATGTCGTTCATTATGCTGATTACAGCAATGACCAGTCTAAAGGAGAAATGAAAACTCTCTCTGTTGATGTCGTCATTGGGGCCGATGGCGCTAACTCTCGCATCGCTAAAGCTATTGATGCAGGAGACTATAATTATGCGATTGCTTTCCAAGAACGCATTCGTCTACCTGATGATAAAATGGCCTACTATGACGACTTAGCAGAAATGTATGTCGGTAAAGATGTCTCTCCTGACTTTTATGCTTGGATTTTTCCTAAATATGACCATGTAGCAGTAGGTACTGGTACTATGAAGGTGAATAAATCTAGGATTAAGGAGTTACAAGCAGGTATTCGTCAACGTGCTGCTTCTAAGTTAGAAGGCGGTCAAATCATTAAAGTTGAAGCCCACCCTATTCCAGAACATCCCCGTCCTCGTCGGGTGGTCGGAAGAGTCGCTTTAGTGGGAGACGCTGCAGGAACCGTCACTAAATCTTCAGGTGAAGGGATTTACTTTGCGGCTAAATCAGCCCGTATGTGTGCTGAAGCAATTGTCGAAACTTCTAATAATGGCCAAAGAATTCCCACCGAAGCAGATCTTAAAATCTATCTCCAACGTTGGGATAAAAGATATGGCATGACTTATCTAGTCCTAGACCTCCTTCAAAGGGTATTCTATCGCTCAGATGCTAGCCGAGAAGCCTTTGTAGAAATGTGTGCTGATAAAGATGTTCAAAAAATGACTTTTGATAGCTATCTTTATAAAACAGTTGTTCCAGCTAATCCCTTAATTCAAATGAAAATTACGGCTAAAACTATCGGTTCTCTTTTAAGAGGTCACGCTTTAGCTCCTTAAACTAATCTTAACCTTCAAAAAAATGAGTTGTCTCTTAAGTAGAGATGACTCATTTTTGCTGTAAGATTCAAGTTGTTTATCTTCATTGAATGTAACCAAAATAATTGTATGGTTTTCAGAAAAAAATCAATCGTTCTCTCACTCTGTTTAATAACTTTGAGTTTGTCGGCTTGTGGAGGCGGCACTCCAACCACTAGCACTAGTCCTGCAGCTAGTCCTGGAGCCAGTCCTGGAGCTAGTGCTGGAGTTACGGTTAATAAACCAGATCTGCAAGGCAATGCTCAATTGACAGGTGCTGGAGCTACCTTTCCCGCACCACTTTATCAAAACTGGTTTGTATTACTTAATAATGAAATACCAGACCTGCAAGTCAATTATCAAGCTGTAGGTAGTGGTGCTGGAGTACAACAGTTCACAACAGGAACTGTCGACTTCGGAGCTAGTGATGTAGCAATGACCGATAAACAGATCAAAGCAGTCCCTAGAGGAGTGCTAATGTTGCCGATGACAGCTGGGAGTATTGTTTTAGCTTATAACTTGCCAGGCGTAGAAAAATTAAACCTCTCTCAAGAAACTTATGCCAACATCTTCTTGGGCAAGATTACTAAATGGAATGATCCAGCAATTGTCAAGGATAATCCCAATATAAAATTACCAGATATGCCCATTGTCGTTGTGCATAGATCTGATGGAAGCGGCACAACAGAAGTTTTTACCTCAAACCTCAGTGCAATGAGTGCTGATTGGAAAAGCACAATTGGTACAGGTAAAACTGTGCAATGGCCTAAAGGAAAATTTATCGGCAGTAAAGGTAATGATGGCGTAACAGCTAGTATCAAACAAAATGAAGGCTCTATAGGCTATGTTGAGTACGGCTTTGCTAAAAATAACAAAGTGAGTATGGCCGCCTTGGCCAATAAAGCTGGTAAATTTATAACACCGAATGAAGAATCAGCCTCTGCTAGTTTAGCGAATGTAGAGTTACCAGAAAATCTACGTGCTTTTATTGTCAATCCTGATGGAGAAAATTCTTATCCTTTTGTTACCTATAGTTGGCTCTTGATTTACAAAAAATATGATGATCCTAAGAAGGCTATAGCTGTAAAAGCGATGATTGATTTTGGACTCAATAAAGGTCAAGAACAAAGTGCCGCTTTAGGTTACATCCCCATACCTAAAAAGGTCAGAGAAAGAGTGGCAGAAGCTGCCAATGTTATTAGTAAAGACTTTACTATTAAAGTTCAGTAACCCTGTAAAAGGTGGTTAGGGGGGATTAACTTCCTCCTATCTCTATTAAGTCCTAGTGCATTTTTAACCTCAGACTTTCATACTCGACTATTAAGGGGACTAAAAAAATGCCATAATGAGCAAGTATGTATGACCAAACGAATTTAAGCCAGATGACAACAGATGATGACAGTCCTCTAGATCATTCTTTAATGGAGGATAACACCCCTCCTATTGATCCAGAAGAAATGTTAGCTCTGTTGAGTACTGACAACCCAGAACAACGCATATTAGCAGCTAGAGCCTTCTGTGAAATAGAAGATCAAAGGGCTATCCCCTATTTGATAGAAATGTTAGGGAATACCTGTCCTCTGGTGCGCGTAAGTGTAGTCTATGCTTTAGGACGTAATACAAATAGTCAAGCTGTAGAAGCTCTCATCGAAATACTCAAGAATGACTGGAATGGTTATGTAAGAAAAGGCGCAGTCTGGGCCTTAGGAAATAGTCAAGACCGACGTAGCCTTAAACCTCTCCTCAAAGCACTTAAAGAAGATATTCCCGCCGTACGTCTCTGGGCAGCTAGTGGGATTGCCCAAATTGCTAAACTGGCTTATGAAGACGTTATTATCGCCCTTCCAACCCTCATTGAAACTCTCAGAAGAGATACTGTAGCTGTAGTTAGAAGTAACTGTGTTTGGTCAGTCGGTCAACTCTGCCGAGAACTCCCTCTCAATGTTGTCTATGCCACAGCTATTGATGCTCTCATTGAAGCCTTAGTTGAGGATGAAGACGTGGGAGTTAAAGAGGACGCTAAAATAGCTATTTTAAGGGTGGGAGATGCTAGAGGTCTACAAATGATTGAAGAACTGGAACTAGAGGGAATTATCTAAAACCTATGTCTTATCCCCTCATCTTAGGAGTCAGTGGAGCATCTGGCTTGATTTATGCAGTCAGAGCGATTAAATTTCTTCTAGAGGCTGATTATACCCTTGATTTAGTGGCATCCAAAGCAACAGGACAAGTTTGGCAAGCTGAAAATCAAATACAAATGCCCAGTGAACCAGAACAACAAGAGGAGTTTTGGCGTAAACAAGCAGGGGTATCCACCGCAGGAACTCTACGCTGTCATCGTTGGTCAAATGTAGGTGCGAGTATTGCTAGTGGTTCCTATCGCACTCTCGGTATGGTTATTCTGCCCTGTAGTATGAGTACTGTTGCCAAAATTGCTGCCGGGATGAGTTCCGATCTATTAGAAAGAGCTGCAGATGTTCAACTCAAAGAGGGTAGACCCCTTATTCTAGTCCCTAGAGAGACACCCTTTAGTCTGATTCATCTCCAGAACTTAACAACCTTGGCTCAAGCAGGTGTTAGAATTGTGCCAGCAATTCCTGCTTGGTATCATCAGCCAAAAACTATTGAAGACTTAGTAGATTTTGTTATAGCTAGGGCATTAGACCAATTAGATCTTGATTGTGTACCATTAAATCGTTGGCAAGGTTAAAAGGCTAAGGAGACTAAAATGCAGGCTTTAATTTTCTTAATTCTTCTTGTTTGTCTATCTATTTTCTGGCTGCAAAATCCACAAAATATCGTCCTGATCTTTTTCGGCACTCCAACCCCCCTACAACTTTCCTTGGCAACTTGGATATTAATTTTTGTTGCAACAGGTGCAATAACCAGTTTTTTTATTCAATTTTTAGCTATTGGTGGATCGCCAGTCAAAACTAACCCTAGAAAACAACGCTCTAAAACTTCTAGGGAAACAGAAAAAGCGACCCCTCCTTTTAAAGAACTGGACTGGGACAGTCAAGGAGATCCAGAATGGGAAATAGAAACACCACCTAAAACCACCTCTACACCCACTTACCGACCACCAGAAGACATCCCCCCACCCTTACAAGATATTCCAGTACCCCAAACGCCACCTCGTGAACCTTCTATCTATTCTTATACTCCTCCTAAAGCGCCTGAACCTCAACCCGAACAACCAAAAAAACCTAAATCAGAAACCAAAGATATCTATGATGCTAATTATCGAGTGATTACTCCTCCTTATTCCAAGGGCAATAAAACAGACACTCAAAATGAGAATGAGGAAGAAGACTGGATTTGATCCAGCCTTAACACCGATAGTGCTATATTAGAAAGTGATTGTCTAAAAATAGACTTTTTAGTCGAGAAATATCAACTCTCGGCGATTTTCACATCACCTATATTCACACGGGAGGAGAATATTGAATGACCCAAGTGGTTGTTGGACAAAATGAAAATATAGAATCTGCTTTGCGCCGTTTCAAACGTCAAGTCTCTAAAGCAGGTATTTTTGCAGATATTAAACGTC
>CASBQB010000038.1 GCA_949127655.1 Chroococcales cyanobacterium PMM_0086
AAACTGATCCTAACTCTTCCTTAGAAAACTTAGTTCTAGACTATATTTATGAAAAGGGATGGAAATTACCTGATGCTACTCAAGAATTAATTGCTCAGGCTAATTGTAAACCTGATTTTATTTATAAAGAAGCTAAACTAGCTATTTTTTGTGATGGTTCTGTACATGATCATCTAGACAAACAAAAGCAAGACCAAATTCAACGGGATGACCTAAGAAATATTGTCAATTATTCTGTTTTAGTTCTGCGTTATGATCAAGACTGGCGATTAAAGTTAGATAAAATATTTCCTAATTTATAAGTTTTCTGAATTATTAAACCTCTTGTATGAATAAAAATTTAACCAGTTTAATGTATTCTTAAAATATAAGTATTAGCTTTAAGAATACGACAAAGAAAATGTTTTAAAGGGATATATGAAGAACGTGGAGAACAAAGAGAACCTACATGATAAGGTGGATAATAAAGTAGATCTTTCATAGACTGAGCACCACAAAAAGGAAAAACTTCCATATTCGGATAAAGCTTATCAAGTCCAAGAGAACGGCAATTAAATAACCAATAAGAACGAACTCCAGATAATTTAAAAGTCGTATCTCTTTCTCTTAATATTTCAGCTTTTTCAGGACTACCACTTGATATTTGAATCTCAAACACAATTGGAGACATTAACAAATTTAAACAAGAACCTGCTAAGTTGCTTATATAAACGTCAGCTCTTCTATTGCCAATTTTATATTCAACGTCAGCAAAATATCCCAAATTCTGAGCTGCTAATACAATTTCACATTGCAAACTTAAATGTAATGTGCTGTTAGGTCTAGTTAATTGATATTTAGGATGTGACGAGTTCCTTAATATTGCTCGCAAATCTGATACTTTCATAAAAGAAATCTACCAAGTTTTATAAATTTACTTACTTATCTATTGTAAAATTTAGTTGATTCATTGTTTAAAAAATAAACTATTTATTCTAATACTTTTTGCCAGAAACCTGTATCAACGATTATCATATTTTTCTTGAGCTTCATTACTCAAGTAAGTTTTGTAATTTCTTGATAAGTCTGGTTCAGCTTCTATACTATCTATAAAATCTGACCAGTTTTCTATTTTGCTTTCTTTTTGTTGATTATCGAAGTAGCGTTTTTTTAGGATACCTACAAGATCAAAGATAATTTGTTGTGTATCAGGAGGCAGGGCTGCGATTTCTTGCTGAATAGTATCTAAGTTGATCATAATCTTTGTTTTTTTCCTTTTATTAGTTTTTTCATGGCATTAAAATAAAGGCATCGCAATGTTTTGGTTTAAATAAACTAAAATCTCGACGGTCTGTAGTTAAAATTATCCTGATATTAAGTCGCTCTGCCATAGCCATAACACTAGCATCTACAAAATCAATACGACTATCAGCATATTGTTCAAGAATTTCAGCAATTCTCAAAACATCTTCTTGGATAATTTCTATTAGTGAAAATTTGCTCAATGATAATCCTTTTAGAAATTTTGAAACAGTTTTTATTCCTGATTCTTTACCTACTAAATAAGCAACTTCTGCCAAAACAGTTTGCGGCATAAGAATCTTTTGTTGCTTAATATAAACTGATTTTGCTGCTTCATGTTGTAAATCTGAAATGTTAGTTATAGCTACAATAAATCCTGTATCTGCTATAACTATTTCCATGTCCATCCAGAATTTTGTTTAATATCTTGTTCCAAAATCTCTTCTGCTTGTTCTGCTAGGTTAGAAGAGCCAGCAAACAATCCAATAAGAGGATCTTCTTCTGTGATACTATTATTTTCTATGTTTGTTTTTACAGGTTGATAAACTATTAAAATTTCTATTTCTTGATCAGCGGGTAAATCGTCAAGTTGCAGTTGTAATCGTCCATTTGAATCTACATGAGAACGTAATTTGATAGTTTGCATTTTAACCTCTTTATAGTTAGTTTATTTGATCATTTTCCAGTTCCCCTCAGAATTGGGGTGCAGAAGGGGGGGCTTATCCCATCATATCCCAAGCGGCTAAAACCATTCTCTGTGTTCTATATTCTCCATATTGTTTAATCTCGTTCTTCTTTAAAACTCTAAATGTCTCACTGGGAAAGTCTGGACCATAAACATCACTAGGATCTAAAATATAGCGCAGTTCATCACGAGTCAATCCATAAAGTTTGGCATATTTAGCATCTAGTTCTGCTCGTAATTTTGCCCGTCTTTGTACATTCCAAATAAAAGGCTCTCCCTTATATCCCATATCTAAGGCAAAGGGTTTCATATCATAGGATGTGTAGACTAGTTCTAAAACTCGACTGCTGATATATTCGATATCTTCTACACTATACCAGTCAGGAGGGATCACAGGGAGTTGTCTCATTGTGAAGTATTTTAAGGCAGTTCCTCCAATTTTTTGACGAGTGACAAAATCAAAAGTTAGACTATTTAAGTTAGCAAGTAAACAGGCAATAAGTAGAGTATTTGATATTGCTGGACGCATTAAAAGAAATTTATCGCCACATCCACCCAAAGGAAATACAGTAGAAATCATAGTACGTTCATTTGTTGAATTAGTAACATCTCTCCAACCTAATAACCATCTCTTATCCCACTTAAGCGCTAATCTATTTTCTACCTCAATTTTATCTACCCAATAACGAGGAGTAACTTGAAAATTAGGATCACTTTTATATTCTAAACTGACATCTTTTGCCCCCCTATCCCCCCAACTTTGGGGGGTACCAGAACCAGAAACCTCTTCAAAGTCCCCCAATTCTGGGGGATTTAGGGGGCTTTCATAAGTTGCCCAACGATGATCGAATTGATGCAGCATTTTTGCTTCATATAATGGTAATAATCCTTCTCCTGCTGCATTTTTAAATAACCCACTATCATTAGCCATATGAAACATAGCCATAAATGAAATACCCCAAGGATTAACGCCAGTTTGGGTATTTTCTAAAACTGGTACTCTTTGATATATTTTTTTAGTTAATTCTGCATCAGTTTTGGTACGAAATACAGGACAAGTTAGAGTATTTGGATTCATTAAAGCGATATCTTCAGGAGATAATTGAAATAGTCTTGTTTCATCACTTACCTGTTTAGGTTGGGTTAAGAAAAAGGCAAAGTTTCCCCGTTTTATTGGTTTTCCACTCATCCCTAAAAGAGAGAATTTCATACGACTATCAACAGCAGCAAATAACTTTTCTCTATTCTCAAAATCATATAAACTAGCTAAACTTTGAGTTTGTATTAAATCTCCAAAGAAACGTTTACAAGTATCATCAGTAGCTATACCTGTAGGGACAATTATTCCTACCCTCCCATTAGGCGAAATTAACCTTCTAGTAGTCTCAGAAAACACAGCATAAGTATTGATATCTCCAACAGCAGTTAAAGGAAATCTACCCGACTCTCTGATAAACTTACTCTGTGCTTCTGCATCATGTTTAGCCTCCTCAAAAGCTTGTGCTAAAGCTGGATTATTTTTAGGTAATGAGTTAATTAACTTTTCTCTTGCTGCCTTATTTGCTGCAGTCGCTATCTCAAGACTACGAGAAGCAAAGAACTCTTTCTCTTGTAACTTAATACGTTCCCAAGGAGGATTACCTAGAATGCAGTTGAAACCAGATCCCCCCTCTGAAGGAGTTTCAAAGTCCCCCAGAATTGGGGGATTTAGGGGGCGATCAAATACTTCAGGAAATTCTAAACACCAGTGAAAAAATCGCTTTTCTTCTGCTAACTGATTAGCTGCATCTACTATCTTTTGAGTAGAGATATTCCCCCTTAATAACTGGTTTAATACTTCTGTTGAAGGTAATAATTGTAACTGGTGTTCAGTTAGAGACATAAAAAAGGCAGCAGTCCAGAGGTTACAAGCAGAATGGTCTCTCCACCATTGGTTATTATTTCTATTTTCTCTATATTGACTCTGTTTCCTTCTGACATCTTCCGTAGTGACTTCTTCCAACTCATCCAGCTTTCCCCACTGCTGACCATATTGTTGACGTTCTGTATTTAAGTCCCCAAATAATGATAACTGTCCTGTATTTTCCCTCTCTTTCTTATTCCGTTTCTTCAAAGATGAAGCTATACCCTTATTATCTCCAGTGACAGCTTTAAATGCTTCATCAGGTATACCATCATCTAAACAGTTAATATCTAAAACACCTACCAAGGAGTTACCGCATTTTATTCTATGGTCTAGGAAATTTAAAGGTAAACCTTGAGAAAAACCCTCTATCCAGAGTGCAACTTTACATAAATCTACAGCCAATGGGTTTAAATC
>CASBQB010000039.1 GCA_949127655.1 Chroococcales cyanobacterium PMM_0086
GCCACCTTGAATTTTAAGAAGGAGAAAACCCCAAGCTAAACCAGCTAAAACGAGTACAAAAGCGACAATTGCTCCATTGAATAACATACTTTCTGCAGTCATTGTGAGTTCTCCCTAAAAATGATTAAAACTAACCTTAAAATATTGTAAAGCAGTCTAGCCCTAAAGAACATGAATCACTCAACTCTACCCCGCTTGGCTTTGACTATTGGTGATCCTGCTGGTATTGGTCCAGAAATTGTCCTAAAAGCTTTACTTGATCATACTCTTAAAGCACTTTGTCATCTAAGCGTCATTGGCAGTCGTTCAGTATTATTGAAAACTTATGAGACTAGTCACAGAAAAGAGTCTATGCTCAATCCTGATAGCCTCTCTATGATTGATATACCCTTAAAAGGAAGTATTACCCTAGGACAAGGAAATGCAGCTAGTGGAGCGGCTAGTTTTAGCTATCTAGACTATGCTATTAAGGAAACAATCAAAGGTAACTTTGAGGGAATTGTCACTTCTCCTATCTCTAAGTTGTCTTGGCAAGCAGCAGGTTACAATTATCCAGGACAGACAGAAGTCTTAGCAGAATTAGCAGGAGTAGAAAGGTTTGGGATGTTATTTGTAGCTAAATCTCCTCAAACAGGCTGGATCTTACGCACTCTCTTAGCAACAACCCATATACCCCTATCAGAAGTCCCCGCAGCCTTAACCCCTGACCTGCTAAAAATTAAGCTAGATTTACTAATTGACTGTTTAAAAAATGATTTCGGTTTACATACCCCTCAAATTGCCATTGCTGGATTGAACCCCCATAGTGGAGAAGGCGGTAAAATAGGATTAGAAGAACAAAACTGGTTAATCCCTTTTTTAGAGAGTCAGCGTCAAATTTACCCAGAAATAGAAATAATTGGACCTGTTCCCCCTGATACCCTTTGGGTAAAACCTGGTCAAGCTTGGTTTAATCCTCAAACCCCTAAAGCTGCTGATGCTTACTTAGCCTTGTATCATGATCAAGGTTTAATTCCTGTTAAGTTAATGGCTTTTGATCTAGCTGTTAATACTACTATTGGGTTACCCTTTGTCCGCACTTCCCCAGATCATGGAACAGCTTTTGATATTGCAGGTCAAGGTTTAGCACAAGAAGAGAGTTTAAAACAAGCTATCTTACTAGCAGTCCAATTAAGCCAAGTTCGTAAGAAAGCACTTAATTAACAATTAAATTATTTGACCCATTTTTTTCTTAGACCATTGAGAATAGGGAATAGCGAACATTGAGCCTAAAACCGCATAAGAAGCAAGTATCGGAAAAACCTGCTTTTCTGCATTATTTAAAACTGCAATAAACAGTGCTAGTCCTATGTTTCTGGCAATACAAGCAATCGCTAAAGCTGAACGTTTCTCTAAGTCAGGTCCTCCTAAGAAATGACCAATTCCCATTGAAATTAAAACCATCAAGATAATCAGCAAGGTTGTGATAATACCGATGTTTAAAGTAGTGCGCAAAGCAGGGATAAGCAACAGAAGAGCTAATAGTAAAAACAAACTATTATAAAACATAGTTAGAGGCTTACCTATCTTGAGAGCAACTTTTGGCAAAAATCTCTGAATCAGTAATCCTATACTTACAGGTAAGAGTTGAGCCATAAAAATTTGACCGGATACTTCTAAAATAGAGAGTTTTTCGGTTTGTAGATCAAAGATGGCATGAAAAATATTTAAAGTTAAGGGGGTAACGAACACTGCAACTAAGGCGAGCGTTAACTGGAGTCCTGCTGAATGAAAAACACTTACTCCGGCCATTTGGGAGCGTTTGGACATTAAAGGAGCACCAGGGGAAACTGCTAAGAGGGCGAGTCCCATCTCTACTTCCTTTGGTTGATTAAACAACTTCAGCAAGATAATAACTACTAGAGGAACTAGCACTGTGACCGCGAAAAGATCGCGAAAAAGCAATTTAGGTTGTCGCCAAAGAGAAAGCAGTTTCTCAAAAGATAGGTTGATGCCTATTGCTAACATCAGAGAGAAAATAGTAACTTTAACCAGAATGACTAAGAGAGGATGATTCATAAGTTAAAAAAATCTTAGCAAACCTGGTCTTGTGATTGTAGTTTAGGCAAAAGCTTCTACCATTTTAAAATAGATGCTTTTCTCAACCTAATAGAATTCTAGACCAATTTTTACTAACCGCTCACCAGGTACAATTTTTTGACATTTCTTCGGATTTTTAGCCCAGTTCGGAAAACCGCACTTAAAAAGGTGTTGCTATATTGAGTCGTTTTGAGCTAGATTAGCACTCATAAGGTAAGAGTGCTAACTCAAATCCACAGGAGGATAAAAATGGCCACAGTTACTATCAACGTTACTACAGTCAAACCACTAGGTGATCGTGTATTTATCAAAGTAAGTCCAGCTGAAGAGAAAACTGCAGGCGGTATTTTACTACCCGATAACGCCAAAGAAAAACCCCAAATTGGCGAAGTAGTCTCTGCAGGACCTGGAAAGCGTAAAGATGATGGAGAATATTCACCTCTAGAAGTCAAAGTAGGTGACAACGTTCTCTATTCAAAATATGCAGGAACAGATGTCAAACTAGCAGGCGAAGAATATGTTCTTCTCTCTGAGAAAGACATTCTAGCTGTTGTTGTGTAATTAGCTACTAAATATTTTAAGGAGAAAAACACTATGGCAAAGTCTATAATCTATAACGACGAAGCACGTCGCGCATTGGAAAAAGGCATCGATATCTTAGCTGAAGCAGTCGCAGTAACTCTAGGTCCAAAAGGTCGCAACGTTGTCTTAGAGAAGAAATTTGGTGCGCCTCAGATCATCAATGATGGAGTAACCATCGCCAAAGAAATCGAATTAGAAGACCATGTAGAAAATACAGGTGTGGCTTTAATTCGTCAAGCAGCTTCTAAAACAAACGATGTAGCAGGAGATGGAACCACCACCGCTACAGTTTTAGCTCATGCTATCGTTAAAGAGGGTCTACGCAACGTAGCAGCTGGTGCTAACCCTATTGCTTTAAAACGCGGTATTGATAAGGCTAGTGACTTCCTAGTTGAGAAAATTAAAGAACACGCTAAACCTGTAGAAGATTCAAAAGCAATTGCACAAGTTGCCTCAATTTCTGCTGGAAACGATGAAGAAGTCGGTCGCATGATCGCAGATGCTATGGATAAAGTTGGAAAAGAAGGAGTCATCTCCTTAGAAGAAGGCAAGTCCATGACGACTGAGTTAGAAGTAACTGAAGGGATGCGCTTTGATAAAGGCTATATCTCCCCTTACTTTGCCACTGATACAGAGAGAATGGAAGCCGTTTTAGATGAACCCCTCATCTTGATCACCGATAAAAAAATCGCCCTGGTTCAAGACTTGGTTCCCGTACTAGAGCAAGTAGCCCGCAGTGGTCGTCCTCTTCTAATCCTAGCTGAAGATATTGAGAAAGAAGCTCTAGCAACTCTAGTTGTCAACCGTTTACGCGGTGTTCTGAATGTTGCTGCTGTTAAAGCACCTGGTTTCGGAGATCGCCGTAAACAGATGTTAGAAGATATCGCAGTTTTAACAGGTGGACAGGTGATCAGCGAAGATGCAGGTTTAAAATTAGAAACCACTAAACTAGAACAACTAGGGAAAGCACGTCGTCTAACTATCACTAAAGACACTACTACTATTGTCGCTGATGGTAACGAGAAAGAAGTTAAAACTCGTTGTGATCAAATTCGTCGTCAAATTGAAGAAACCGAGTCTTCTTACGACAAAGAAAAATTACAAGAACGCCTCGCTAAACTAGCTGGTGGGGTTGCGGTGATCAAAGTAGGTGCAGCAACTGAAACCGAAATGAAAGACCGTAAACTGCGTTTAGAAGATGCTATCAACGCAACTAAAGCAGCTGTTGAAGAAGGTATCGTCCCTGGTGGTGGTACTACTTTAGCTCATCTCTCACCTGAACTAGAAACTTGGGCAATTGCTAATCTAGCTAATGAAGAGTTAACAGGTGCTTTAATTGTTTCTCGTGCTATCTCTGCACCTCTAAAACGTATTGCTGAGAACGCTGGACAAAATGGTGCTGTTGTAGCTGAACGCGTCAAAGAGAAGCCATTTGATGTCGGTTATGATGCTGCTAACAACGTGTATGTCAATATGCTCGAAGTTGGTATCGTTGATCCTGCTAAAGTAACTCGTTCTGCTTTGCAAAATGCTGCTTCAATTGCGGGTATGGTCTTGACCACTGAGTGTATTGTAGTTGATAAGCCTGAGAAGGACAAACCTGCAGCCCCTGGCGGTGGCGGCGGTGACTTCGACTACTAAAAGGTTAACTCCTTTACTCTAAGCCTCTCTCCCTTTGGGTGGGGGGCTTTTTAATGTTTGTTAGAATTATTAATAAAAATCAGGATTAAAATACTTGACAAAAGTCACTTAATCTGAATTAGAGTAAAAAGGGTTGGAGAGTGCTTTTTTTTGCTATACTTCCCTCAATGTTTCTTTACATTCGGCTTTTAAATTTCAAATTATGAAAACATTCTTACGCATTCTGATATGTCTTGTAACTGTTTGGACTCTGATCCTACCTTTGGAAGCATTAGCAGCTAGTTCCGCTTCGGTTACTTCGATCAATACAGCTTTTGAAGACAAAAGTTTAGAGGGAGAAGATTTCTCAGGTCAAAATTTACAAGAGTCTCAATTTACTAACGTCAAGATGACTGCTGCTAATTTAAGCAATGCTAATCTGATAGGGGCAGTCTTCAATGGTGCACTTATGGATAAGGTTAACTTACATGGAGCAAACTTATCTTATGGACTATCTTATCTGTCTAACTTTGATAATGCTGACTTCTCAGATGCTATTTTAGTAGGAGCAATCCTCAAAAGAAGTAGTTTTGTCGGGGTAAATATAACAGGTGCTGACTTTACAGATTCTGCACTAGATCCAGCCACAATAGCTAAACTTTGTCAAATTGCTTCAGGAATCAATTCAAAAACAGGAGTAGAGACAAAAGAATCTCTCGAATGTAAATAATTAAAAAAATTACCACTAAAATAATGCAAAGGCTGGGGATCATTGGCGGTGGACAATTAGCTTGGATGATGGCAGAAGCTGCCTCTAAGCTAAATATAGAGTTGTTTATTCAAACCCCACAAACTGATGATCCAGCCGTTAAAATTGCCTCAGAAGTAATTCTAGCAACCATAGCAGATGCACAGGCTACAGCGAGATTAGCTGACTACTGCCAAGTAATTACTTTTGAGAATGAATTTATCGATTTAGAAGCATTAAGAGAATTAGAAGTTCAAGGAGTTTGTTTTCGTCCGACTATCTCTTCTTTGACTCCTCTTTTAGATAAATATCAACAACGTCAGTATTTACAAGATATAGGCATAGATACCCCTAAGTTTGAAGATTTTAGAGGAGAAATAAGAGAATTAGACTATCCTTTAGTTGCTAAACACCGTCGTCATGGCTATGATGGACAAGGAACCTTTATTATTAATAATCAAGCAGAATTAACCTCTTTAGTGCTTGGAAATGTCCCTCTTTTAATTGAAGAATATATTCCCTTTGAAAGAGAATTAGCTGTTATTGCTGCACGTAGTCTTAGCGGAGAAGTAGCAATTTATCCAATAGCGCAGACATATCAAAAGAATCAAGTCTGTCGCTGGGTAATTTCACCTGCTGTTCTGCCCCAAAAAGTAGTTAAAGAAATCACTGAGATTACTACTCATCTTTTAGATTCTCTTAAATATATAGGGGTGATGGGTATTGAGTTTTTCTTAACTCTAGAAGGAAAAGTTCTGGTCAATGAAATTGCTCCTCGTACCCACAATTCAGGGCATTATACTTTAGATGCTTGTCATACTTCTCAGTTTGAAATGCAATTAAGGGCAGTTATGGGACTTCCTTTAACTACTACATCTTTAAAGTCAGATGGTGCATTGATGGTCAATCTTCTAGGCTATGAGTCAACCTACTCTGATTATGCCGAAAAACGTCAACAGTTAGCTGCTTTACCTAATACTTACTTACGCTGGTATGATAAGAATGAGTCTCGAATAGGGCGTAAATTGGGTCATGTGACAGTATGTTTATCTTCTACTGAGTTAGCCAAGGCTTTAGAGATAGTGAAGACCATTGAAAGTATTTGGTATTGTAAATAATCACTCAAAATATAGACCTATCTAGTCAAATATCGTAAAAAAGACTAGTTTTAGGATACAATAACAAGCGAGAGGTCACTGATTTCAAACCTAACTCAATAAA
>CASBQB010000040.1 GCA_949127655.1 Chroococcales cyanobacterium PMM_0086
TTAACTATGGTTTTGGGGCTAATCGTTTAACCCCAAATCAAAAAAACCTCCTGATTTTTGGAGCCTTAGCTTTAGGTTTTCTCTTGTTGCTCAGTCTATATGCTTTAGAGTAGACATTCAACGTCTTTTAGGTCACTAGAGATATATCTCTTGTAATCGTGACGTTCTATTTGGTCTCTTCGGGTTCGACATATTTCTTAAACAAATTATTGACCTTACTAAAACAGACTTTTAAGGAAAAATCAGGTTGAAAACACCTGATTTTTTCCTATTGTATTTTTTATTTTTACCAAATAAGATAAGACAAATTCGGGTTCTGTAATGTTAACTCAACGCGACTTT
Source organism: Chroococcales cyanobacterium PMM_0086 (assembly GCA_949127655.1). Taxonomy (GTDB): domain Bacteria; phylum Cyanobacteriota; class Cyanobacteriia; order Cyanobacteriales; family Microcystaceae; genus CAISPN01. The sequence continues at coordinate 343 of CASBQB010000040.1, forward strand.
TGTTTCAAACAAGGCTATTTCTTTGATCTGAGCCTGAAATAAGCAACCGTGAAATGAGAGTTTCAGGTTATCCAGAACTCAAATTTTCTAAGCTATTTGGAGTGTAAAAATGCCTCTCGATCTCACAAATAACATTGGACCTATTGACCAGAATGATTCGCAATATCAAGACGTACTAGCAGATTTACAAGGCAATATCCTTAACGGTCATGGAAGAGACCATGCTGTTCATATTTTCTTGACTTTTAAGCCAGAAAAAATTAGTGAAGTGAAAAGATGGATAGCCAGCTTTGCCAGTATAAAAATCACATCAGCCAAGAGTCAACTTGTTGCTTCGGAATTAATTTAATAAATAAGGAGACTGAGACTGCTCATGTTTACCCTAGATAATGCCCCATTAGCCAATCAATTAGGATTTCTCGCCTTAGTAGCCTATATTGTCACTTTATTACCTACCAATGTCAGAATTGTCTTTCCTGAGACTAAACAGATGAAATTCCACAGATGGATCTTGAAAAATAGAAGAATTATCGGTATTCTTTCATTTGCCATCGCTGTAGTTCACGGATTTCTTCTGATTAAAAAGAGAGATATTGACCTTTTTGAGCCTAGCACCTGCTGGATTTATATCCAAGGCGTGTCATCTTTTATCATTTTTTTCTTACTTGCTATTACTTCTAATGATTGGTGTGTTAAGAAATTGAAAAAAAATTGGAAACATTTACATAATCTCACTTACCTAGCTCTATTTTTAGTGACTTGGCATATCTATGACAAGATGTCTGATCACTTCAGCTTTTTAACCCCAATAGGCTTGGTTGCTGTTGTCAGTATGATTGTTTTATATCTGAAGCGGCGTGTAATTGAAGATCAAAATGAGCAAACCAAAGCGCAAAAAAAATTATCTTCTCCAACTCCCCTTGTGAAAATTTCAACTACATCTAGTAAATAGTGGAAATTTTTATTCACTCATGTAATCAATAAATCCTTCTCTAAATACAAGGAGTGTTATTCATGAAATTCCCACAAACGCTCTGGAAATATAGTATTTTCTTAGCAATTACGACCCTCATAGTTTGTCCTAGCATTAGTGGTTATGTTAACCAAACTTCAAAAGGAAAGGTACCTTCTATTACCCCCGCAAAAAAACTTCTCGGTAATAATACTTGGGTCTATGCTGTTGCCTTGAGTTCTGATGGTCGATATCTGGTCAGTGGTAACTATGGCCGAGAGATCAAAATCTGGCGAGTCGCTGATAGTAAATTACTCTATACTTTAGTAGGGCATGGCGATGCTGTTGTAAGTCTTGCTATCACACCTGACAGTAAAACTCTCGTCAGTGGGAGTTGGGATAATAGAATAAAAGTCTGGAATCTAGTCACAGGTCAACTAATTCGGACTATCTGTAACCATGATGATGACGTAGAGGCAGTTGCCATCAGTCCCAATGGAAAATGGATAGCCAGTGGAAGTGCTGATCAAACTATAGTAATTTCCAATTTACTAACTGGTGAGAAAATCCTTCAATACTCTGATGGTAATTTAGTAAAAACTATCGCTTTTAGTCCCGACGGTCAAACCTTAGTCAGTGGGAATGAAGCAGGAAAAATCAAGGTTTGGCAACTGAATAATGGAACTATCCTGAAAAAACTCGAAGCTAGTAATAATAAAGTACTTTCGCTATCTTTTAGTCCTGATGGAAAGACTTTAGCTAGTGGTGGTGATGATGGAGTGATCACTATTTGGCAAATGCCATCTGGAAAAATACTTCGTTCACTAAGATCACAGGCGGGCACTGTTCACTCAGTCTCCTTTAGTCCTGATGGAAAGACGCTGGTTAGTGCCCAGCATAACGGAACTATTAAATTATGGAATTGGTCTACAGGCGAAATGGGGGAAAATTTCCTAGGACATAGTAAAGGAGTATGGTCATTAGCCTTTAGTCATGATGGTCGAACCTTAGTCAGTGGTAGTGCTGATCAAACTATAGCTCTCTGGGGTTCATTCTCTACACAGCGTTAAGTACAGTATTATTCCTGATCGGATTAAAGCAGGTACTTTTCTAGTAGCAGGGGCAATTACAGAATCTGAACTATCTTTGTTTCCAGTCATCCCTGAACATTTAGCCTCATGCTTTAGAGTAGTCCTTCGATATCCCTATAGCTTAAGCTGTATCGTAGATACCAGCGAACGTTAAGTAGAATAAGCGTAGAAAAGAAAATGCCGCCACTTGAAAGGGTGACTTGGATTCATTTAGAGGTTCAGATGAACAAGTACTGTTATTTGTTACTATTATACTACACCTAGCCTTCAATTTTTGCGACAGAACCTTCGATTGAGTTGACGTATCGTTGTAATCTTTATTTCTGGTAGTAAACATTCTGAAAGTGGTAATATGTCAGACATGGACTAAATGTACGTTCAAAAGTAGTCATAAGTCAGAAACAAATCAGTAATTCTCAGGTTTCAACTCAGTTAGTAGTGGAGTTTGATGAATATATGAGGTTCAAACAAGTCGAACCTGATTGGTATCTTTGCTTTCTTTTTTGGCAAAGGTATTGTAATTAACAAATAACCAAGGAGAATCTCAATGGACCCGATTTTATATTGGAATGATGTTGCGCTCGAAGCTAATAAAGTAAGCCAAATCCTAGAGAGTGACAAAAAGGAAAAGGATCAACCAGGACCAGCTCTTGGTTCACGAGCTCTAGCTATTGTTCATATCGCAATGTATGATGCTTATGCTGCTACTGCGCTTAGTGCAAAATTACCATCTTATTTTGATAACTTGCCTAACCCAGCCGCAGGAGCACTTCCTAACTCTGCTGTAGCATATGCTGCTTACGTCACATTATCGAATTTATTTCCACTTCAAAAAGCCTTTTTCGATAACAAACTTGCTCAAGCTGGGTTAGACCAAGAAGATAGCTTGAAGGTACAAAATGGAGCTGATTTTGGTCGGTTAGTTGCCAAGAAAATCCTAGACGAAAGATCTAAAGATCCTAACAGTTCTGATAATACTTATATATCGTCTTCTGCACCTGGTCATCATCGTGTTGATCCAGATAATCCAGGACAAGGTTTTTATGCACCGTTCTATGGAGATGACAGTAAGTGTTTCGGAATAACAGAAAGATTTCAACTCGACCAACCACCATCGGGTCCTGAGTTCTCAAGCGCATTGGAACAGGTTCGCGTTAAGGGTATTGCTCCTGAACTAATAGGAAATCTTCCTCCAGGATCTGATATTCGTACGGTAGACGAGTCTTTAATCGGTGTTTTTTGGAGTTATGACGGAACTCCCGGATTAGGGACTCCTCCCCGCCTTTACAATCAAATTGTCCGTAAAGTAGCGATAGCTAAAAAGAACTCTACAGAACAAAATGCCCTCTTATTTGTTCTAGTTAATGTAGCGATGGCGGATGCTGCGATTTTGGCTTGGACTGAGAAGTATGATAAAAATTTATGGAGACCAGTACTGGCTATTCGCGAGGGGGCAGATCCATTCTGGTTACCGTTCGGAGCACAAAAAAGTAATCCTAATCCTCCTTCGGCTCCAGAGAAGAACTTCACCCCAAATTTCCCTGCTTATCCCTCAGGTCACGCTACTTTTGGCGCTGCTGCTTTTCAAGTCACAAGACTTTTTTACGGGGTTACAGAACAAGGCCCTGATAATCTCCTTGAAAAAATAGATATACTATCTGATGAACTCAATGGGGTGAGCAAAGACAATAAAGGAACAATACGTCCAAAACGTCCCCGTCAATACCCTGGAGGACTTTGGGAAGCCATTATCGAAAATGGACTCAGTCGTGTTTTCCTTGGAGTGCATTGGGTCTTTGATGCTTTTGCAGTTGATGACAAAGGAAACCCTGACTTGTCCCAAAATATAGGAGGTGTTCCACTTGGCTTGAATGTAGCTCAAAATCTCTTTGACTCAGCAAAAGCTAAGGGTTGGGGAAAAAGAGCCGCAGGAAAGGTTCTACAGTAAGCTGATTTGCTTTAAAAATAGACGATAACTACGGCAATTTGAAACCTGTAAGTAGCAAAACCAAGTAAAGTGTCAGATCTCAGCTCCCTAAAATTTAATTGAAAATACACTCAAATTTTGAGGGCTAGAAATATTCATTTCTCGTTTAAATGTCATTATTTGATGATTCAATTGTCAATATTATTGAGAATGACATAGGAGATATCTGAAATCTGACATTTTAATTATCGTACTAAACATGAGCATTCACAGATAGGCCATTAAAGAAATTAGTTAAATCTGATAAGGCTGCTCCAGGAGATTTTCAGGGGAATTCATTTTCTCGTGATGCCTTATCCAGATTTATGTTTGCTAAATTAAGATAAGGTTAGTTGGGGTTAAGGATATTAATTCAACCTCTTAATATTTCTTAGCGTACAAAAACCCAAAGGCCTTGTTAAACTAGTTCTTATACTCTTAACTTTTTACTGAACAGAGAAACCAATTGATTTTATTTAGGAGAACCCTATGAGTAACCAAGATGCCTTAATTAATACAATTTCCACAAACTTTAAGAAAGATCAAGATGAAAAAGGACCAGATTTGAGACATCTACATCCTAAAAGTCATGGTCTTTTACATGGAAAATTTACCGTTAGAGATGATATTTCCGATGCTTACAAGATTGGAGTTTTTGCTACTTGTAAGACCTATGATATTTGGGTTCGTTTCTCTAATGGTTCATCGCCAAGTGTACGAGGAGTTCTAAAACCTGACACGGAAGGGGATGTTCGGGGGATGGCGATTAAACTGATGAATGTTTCTGGTGATAAGGTTTTAGATGATGAAAAAGAAACTCAAGATTTTGTTCTAATCAATCATCCAGTTTTTTTCCTACCTGATGTTCAAGGTTATATAGACTTTGCTACTTTCCAAAAATTGAAGGCAAGTGGTCAAACTCCGCCCCAAGAACTCTTAGAAAAACTTAAACCTTCTTTGGCGATCGTAGCAGAAATAAATAAGAAAATGGTGGCAAATCCGCTCCTTATTCAATATTGGAGTACGACTCCCTACAAATTAGGTTCCTATGCTATTAAGTTTTTAGTAAAACCTCATAAGATGCCTACTGCAATCCCTGATTCCCCCAATTATTTGCGAGAAGCAATAGTTCAATACTTCAGCGAAACAGAGGAAACAGTCAAGTTTGACTTTCAAATTCAAGTTCAGGTCGATGATCTAATAACACCTATCGAAAATCCGATGATAGAGTGGAAAGATACCGATTCTCCACCAATTTCAGTTGCTACGATTGAAATTCCCAAACAGGTCTTTGATTTTGCAGAACGTAAGCGATTAGATGAGAGTTTGTCATTTTCTCCTTGGCACACCTTACCTGAACATGAACCATTAGGTAGTGTGAATTTGTCCCGTAAAAAGATCTATCAAGAAGGTGCACAGCACAGACGTGAGTATATTGAGAAAGGAATGCAGGAGCCTCGGCCTTACACATCCATACTCGATGATCCCCAACAGTAACGTTCAAATATGTACTTTTTTTATAGCAATCCACCGCTCTTCATCTCTTGGAGGGCGGTTTCTAA